>JBBQIZ010000061.1:0-21734 GCA_038325425.1 Chthoniobacterales bacterium | reverse complement strand
CGGCGCTTTCCAGCCGTGCAACGTCTTGCCATCGAAGAGCGGCGTCCATCCCGCCGCGGCCGACACACCCTCCGTCGGCGTGCCGAACACCTCGCGCATTCGCACCAGCAAAGGCGGGACGGCTTTCCACGGATCCTCCTTCGCCTCGTATTCGAGCACCACCCAGCCTTGGTAATTCGCGTCGCGGAGAATCTTTGCGAACCGCGGCAGGTCGGCTTGCTCGGGCGTTTTTGCGCCCTCGGGTTTGATCTCGACCTTCACCTGCACGTTCACCGCGTAGGGCGCGCACTGCGCGAGATCGGCATATGGATCGGGACCGTGGAAATTGCCGGTGTCGAGATTCACACCAAGCCACGGGCTCTTCACCGCGCGCACGATTTCCAGCAATCCCTCGGGCCGCGCGACAATGCCGCCGTGATTTTCCAGCCCGAGGAAAATGCCCCTCTTCCCCGCGTACTCCGCGCACTCCTCGAGCGCGCCGATGCAGAGTTTGCGGGACTCCGCGGGATCGACCCCTTTGGCCGCGCCGGCAAACACCCGGATGTGCGGCGCTCCGAGCACGGCGGCGTGATCGATCCATTTTTTCACGTCGGCGATTTCCCGATCCCGCTCCGGTCCGTTGGGCAGCGCGAAGTTATTGCCGACCGAAGTACCGGTGATCGTCACGCCGCGCAGAAACGCCTGCCGCCGCACCTGCAGGAGATACTCATCGGTCAATGCGCTGGGAAAAAAGTAGCTCGTCAATTCCGCGCCGGGCCAGCCCTGGTCCGCGCAGTAGTCAACGAACGCGATGATATCCAGTTTGCCCGCAAGGTTCACTTTGCCGCGTTGCTCCTTGAAAAAATCGCGGAACGAATAGGCCGCGAGGCTGAGCAGCAGGCGGGGCGAACCGCCGCGCTGGAACGGTTCGACGGCCCGCGCGAGCGGCGCTACGAGCATCGACGACGCGGCAAGTTGGAGGAAACGGCGACGGGAGAACGAAGTCATGAGCGGATGCTGGCGCATGAATGGCCATTAGGCGAGGACGAGGTGCGCACGGCGGCATTTTGTCATCGCCGGGCCTGCGGGCGGCTTTTTTTTGCCTCCCCGGATCGCGGCGACCCGCCGGCTAAAGCTGCGATCGAAAGAGCGCCGCCGTCGCGTCGGTCGCGCGCGGCCAGGCCGGCCGGCCGGCGCAGCCATTCGTCGTAGGTGACCTCGCGGGATCGCGCCAGGTCTTGATCGAAGACCCGGCTCTCCTCCGCGGCGATCTCCCGGTTCATGATGTTCAGGTTCGCTTCGTCGTTGAGCCGGAAAGAGCGGTTGTCGAAATTCGCCGAACCGACGGAAGCTTACTTATCGAGGCTGGCGACGTACTCGACGATGTCGCGAATCTCCCGTTTCGAGAGCAGGTCGGCCATGTTCGGCGGCATGCCGGAAGGCGCGGTGTCCGTCTTGGCGATGTCGGCCTTTTGCAACGTCACCGCGGGCAGTCCAGGCGCTTGCAGGAGGAGTTCGCGGTCGTCTTCTTTCTGGGCAAAGCCCGCCTGCACATCGCCGTTCTTCAAAGTGACGATGAGCATGCGGAAGCCGTCAGCGATCTGCGCGTTGGGCTGGACGATGCCTTCGAGAATGTAGGCGCGATCCTTCTTCGCGCCGATGCCGCTGAGATCGGGGCCGGCTTCGCCGCCGGAATTATTGACCTTGTGGCAGCGCAGGCAGGCGGCGGCGGCGTGTTCCTTGAAGAGCGTTTCGCCTCGCGCTTTGTCGCCGCCGACCAGCGTCACGCGGAAGGCGCCGAGCGGATCTTCTTTCGGCAGCGTCTCTTGATAAGCTTTAAGCGCGGCTTGCACCGCCGGAGTCGGATGCTGCGCGGCGGCTTCGAGCAATTCGAGTTGCACGGCGGGCGCGATCTTTCCCGCGCGCATTTCATCGAGCAGCGCCGTGATTTCGGCTTCGGCGGACGCGCCTTTGATGCCGCCCAACGCAGTCAGGACAGCCTTTTGCTCCGGCAGTTTCGCCGCGGGAAAGGCCCGCGCGAGTTGCCGGGCGGCAGCTTCGGGATCGAGTTTGGCGAGCATCGCGCCCGCCGTGATACGCAGCGCCGGGCTGGGATCTGCGAGCACCAGTTGGATCGCTTCCGGCAGCTTCGGATCGCCGAATCCGGCGAGCGTTTCCAAGGCGAGCCCGCGCGTTTTTGCCGTCAGCTTTTGGTCACCCAGCAGCGCGAAAAGCGCCGGGGCTCCCGCCTTCATGGACAACGACGCCAGCGCTTCGATGGTCGCGAAGCGCAAGTCTTCGGAGGGTGCCGCGAGGAGCTTCGGCAATGCGGACTCCAAGGCGGCGACGGCGGGCGCCGCCTCCCGGGCGGGCAGCGGGCGGAAGACCCCCGCGACCCGATCCCGCGCCGGCGGCTGCGGCCAGAAGCCGAGGAGCCGCAGCGCTTCGATGCGCAGCGGTTCCGCGGCGTCCTCGCGGGCTGCGAACGCTGCCAACGCCTGAGCCGCGGCAGGATTGCCACTGCGGAAGCTGGCGTTGAGCACCCGGAACATCAGCGATTCATTCGTTGAAGGCTGGGTGAGAAGTTCGGCGAGCGCCGGGTAGGCGCCGGCAAGTCCTTCGTCATTGATCGCGCGCGCCGCTTCGATGACGAGCAGCGGTTCTTCGTCGCGGACAAACCGGGCGATCTCCGCGCGCCCCAGCCGGCGCATCGCGAGCAGCGCCGCCATGCGGACATGCGACGAGTCGCTTTTCGCCGCGACCTCGATGGCGCCGAAATCGTTCATCCCAAGCAGCGCCATCACGGAACCGTGACGCAACACCGGATCTTCCGCCCGGGCCTCGCGGATCATGCCCAGCAATGGGTCAAGCGCCTCGCGCCGACCGAGTTTAGCGAGTGCTTCGGCGGCGAAAAAACTCACCCGCTTTTCCGGGCTGCGGAGCATCTTGAGCAAACCATCGAAGGCGGCAGCGACGCGCCGTTCACCCAGCACGCGCGCGGCCTGGCAGCGCACTTCGAGATCTTCGTCTTCGAGTAACGGCAGGAGCGGTTCGAGCAGCCGAACGCCGGAGCCGGCGGCTTTGTATTCCGCGTGGCGCGCGACGATGCCGAGCCCCCAGATGGCGTGCAAACGCGCGAGTGGCGACTCCTCGCGCGTCAGCGCTGTCTCGCGGAGCAGTGAGCTGCCATCCGGCACGGCGGCGAGTGCCCAGTGGGCTTCGGTGCGGATGCGGCGGTCGGTGTGTTTAAGCAATTCCTGCAGTTGCGGCGGCGTCTGCTTTTTGAAGCCACCGGCGAGCAGTTCCTGCACTTCCTTCACTTTCGGATCGGCGATGTGCTGGGGGTCGAAGGTGCGGAAAATTCGCCCGCGCCCCGTCCCTTCCCAGCCTTCACCCCATTCGGTGAAATACATTTTGCTGTCCGGCCCGAAGGCGACATCGGTCGCTTGCGCGGAGCCGACGTAGATGTGCTGATCGACGAGCACAAACCCCGCGCCATTCGGCTTCACCGCCCACGACGAGATCGCGCTGCGCGCCGACGTGCCCTTGAACCCGCAGATGAAAAAATGATCGTTGTAGCGCGCGGAGAGCCCGGTGCCGGGATAATGCGCGACGCCCGAGGGGCCGTCGGGAATATTGGCCACGGGCGGCAGAATGTAAGCGGCCTGACCGTCGAAGCGCGGCATCCACAGCTTCTCGACGAGCCACGGATTGTGGGCCTTGCCGAGCGGCGGATGCTGCCAGCCCACGCGCCAGCCGTAGTCGCCGCCTTCGACGAGATATTCCCAGCGCTCCTCGTCACCCTGATCGCAGTCGTTGTCGCCCGTGAAGAGGTTGCCGAAATTGTCGAAGGCAAGCTCCTGCGGATTCCGCAAACCGCGGCAGAACAGTTCCAGATGCGACCCGTCCGGTTCGCAACGAAAGACCGCGCCTTCATCCGGCACGGCGATCGTTTTGCCCTCCTTCGTCACGAGATGCGCGCCGCGGTCGCCGACGGAAAAATAGAGCCGTCCATCCGGGCCGAGGATCAGCCCGTGCAGATCGTGGCCGGTGAAGCTGAAGCGCACTCCGTAGCCCGTGCTCAGGACTTCGCGCTTCGTCGCGCGCCCGTTTTCGTCCGGACCTTCGAGCCGCCAGACGTTGGGGATGTTCGTGAACCAGACCTGACCATTGTGCGCCAGCACGCCTGAGGCGATGCCGTCCATCGTCGTGGTGAAGCCATCGGCAAAGACCGACGAAGTTTCGGCGACCCCATCGCCGTCGCGGTCTTCGACGAGGCGGATGAGTTCCGTCTCGATGGCAAGCTTCTGCCACTCATCCGGAAAATTCTTCCGGATCATCGCCTCGCGATCCGCCACGGTGCGCGCCGCCAGGTCATCCTCCAGCATGAAAAGGTAGTGCCGGATATCGAGCACGCTGCTGCGATAGCGATACGTCTCCGAGACGAAACAGCGCCCGAGATTGTCGATCGCGAAAGCCACGGGATTGCCGAGCAGCGGCTCGGCGGCGAAGAGTTCGACCTGGTTTTCCGGCCGCACCTGAAAGCGTTGCATCGCCTTCTGCGCGTCGTCGGAAGCCGGACGCGAGAGCGGTGCGGGAACGCGTTCCGGACCTTTCAGTGGCGTGCGGGCCGCGGAACCGGGCGCCAGTTCCACCGCGCGGAGCGGCAGGCTGAGGGCGAAAAGAGCGGCCGCGCATTGGCCAAAATAAAGGGCGCAGGAGGAAGACATGCGCGCGACATTAGGAAGCCCTCCCGCTTAATCAAGGCGCTGCCCGCTTTGAATGAAAGTCCACTGTTCCATTGAACGCCCCCCGGGATCGCGTGTCCGACGAAACAACCATGCGGCCCCCGCCGTTCGTAGCTATCTCAATCATGAAACCATCCTCACCCCTTTTATCCTCCATCGCCATCCTCGTGCTGGCCACGGCCTTCTCGCCGCTGGCCCGCGCGGAGGAACTTCCCGTCGTCAAGGTCGATCCAAAACCGCTGCCCCAAGTCGCGGGCACACTGACGACCTTTGCGCCCGTCGTGGAAAAGGTCGCGCCCAACGTCGTGACCATCGCCACCTCAAAGATGGTCAAGCGCGGCGCCCAAGCGCAGAACCAGAACCCGATGTTCAATGATCCGATGTTCCGCCGTTTCTTCGGCGTCCCGGACGCCCCGGAAGGCCGTGGCGAAGACGAACCGGCGCAAGGCGGTCGGAAGCGCAAACAAACGATGGGTCTGGGATCGGGCGTGGTCGTGAGCGCGGACGGCCACATCATCACGAACAACCACGTCATCGACGGCGCCGATGAAATTCTCGTCACCGTCGGCAACGAAAAGCGCGAATACACCGCCAAGAAGATCGGCACCGACCCGAGCACCGATCTGGCCATCCTGAAGATCGAACCAGTCACTAAACTGCAGGGCATCACCTTTGCCGACAGCGACAAAATCCGCGTCGGTGACCTCGCGATCGCCGTGGGCAACCCCTTCGGCCTCACGCAGTCGGTCACGATGGGCATCGTCAGCGCCATCGGCCGCGGCGGCACCGGCATCACCGACTTCGAAAACTTCATCCAGACCGACGCCTCGATCAACCCCGGCAACTCCGGCGGCGCGCTGGTCGATACCGAAGGCCGGCTGATCGGCATCAACACGGCGATCTTCAGCCGCTCCGGCGGCAATCAGGGCATCGGGTTCGCCGTCCCGGCCAACCTCGCCCGCACCGTCATGGAAGGCCTGATCAAGGACGGCAAAGTGTCGCGCGGTTTCCTCGGCATCGCGCTTCAGCCGCTGAGCGATGAACTGGCAAAAATGTTCAAGATCGAGAACAACGCCGGCGCGCTCGTCGCCTCAGTTTCTGAAAAGAGCCCGGCGGAAAAAGCCGGCGTGAAAGACGGTGACATCATCGTCGAAGTCAGCGGCAAAAAGGTCGAAGGCCCGCGGGAATTGCAGCTCCTCGTCGCGGCCATCGCGCCCGGCACGAAGGTGGACGTGAAGGTCGTACGGGATGGCACGGAAAAGATCGTCAACGTCGAACTCGGCGAACGTCCCAGCCCGTCTCTCGCAGTCGCCGGCACGCCCGAAAAAGCGGATGAACCCGATGTTTTGGACGGCGTGACCGTGGCCGAAATCGACGCGGAAGCACGCACGAAATTCGGCCTGCCGGAGACGGCCAAAGGCGTGGTCATCACGCAAATCGATGCCGATTCCGCCAGCGCCGAAGCCGGGCTGAAAGTCGGCGATGTGATCCACGAAATTAACCGCGAGGCGATCACCTCCTCAAAGCAGGCCGTCGAATTGAGCGAGAAAGTGAAGAGCGAAAAGAAGGTGCTCCTCCGCGTCTCGACCAAAGGCGCGAGCCGCTACGTGGTCGTCGAGCACAAGGAATAAGGGCGACTCAACGCCTGAATCGAAAAGCCCCGCCGGCATTCCGGCGGGGCTTTTTGTGTTCAAGCGCGTCGCAGCGCCGCGACCGCATTCCATCCGACACATTTCTCCGGCGGCCAATGACCGGCGTTACGCCACACCGCCGAAGGACTCGATGCCTTCGCTGTGCAGGTTCCCGCTTTTTCCGAAGGTCTCGGCAACACTGGGGACATGCGTGCTTTCGCTGCTGCTGAGCACGTCGGTGTCTCCCCCGTTGCTGTTCTGTTCGCGATGGCTGAATTTCACGCCGACCAGTTTGGACACGCCGTGCTCTTCCATGGTCACGCCGTAGAGCGCATCGGCGCGGGCGATGGTGCGCTTGTGATGCGAAATGACGATGAACTGCGACTGGTCGACGAAACGGTCGAGGATCTTGATGAAGCGGTTGATGTTCGATTCGTCGAGCGGCGCGTCCATTTCATCGAGCACGCAGAAGGGCGACGGCTTGACCATGTAGATCGAGAACAGAAGCGCCACCGCGGTCATGGTGCGCTCGCCGCCGGAGAGCAGCGTGATGCTGGTGAGCTGCTTGCCCGGCGGTTTGGCGATGATGTCGATGCCGCTCTCGAGCGGATCGCTTTCGTCGGTCAGCAGGAGGTTGGCTTTACCGCCGCCAAAGAGTTCGACAAACATCTCGGAGAAGTTGACGCGGATTTTCTCGAAGGTGTCGGCGAAGAGCGTCCGGGTGGTGTGATTGATCTTGGTAATCACGTCGAGCAACTCGGTCTTCGAGTTTTCGAGGTCGGTGTTCTGCTTTTCGAGAAAGTTGTGGCGCTCTTCGAGTTCGTCGTATTCCTGGATCGCGTCGAGGTTCACCGGTCCCATGGAATCGATGCGCTGATCGATCTCGCGAACCATGACTTCGATCTTGTCCCAGTCGATGGCGAAGGCGTCCTCGGCGGGAACGGGCGCAGACGCTTCGTCGGCGGTCGTGGATGTTTCGCCTTCCGACGAGACCGCCGGGGTGCCGCCTTCGCTCTCCGCGGCCGAGACATCGGGGCCGCCGCCGCTCTGGCGTTTGGCCTGATCGCGCAAGGCCACGCGCAGTCCGTGCAGGTCGCGCTCAAAGGTTGTGAGGTCGATTTGATACCGCTTCTGGATGTGCTCGGCGATGGCCGTGATCTTCATCTCATACTGCGACTTGCGGACTTCGTGGCGGCTGCGCTGATCGTGCGCTTCGCTGAGCTGATGGCGCAGGATGCGCAGGGTATTCGAGACTTCTTCGACGGAGGCCGCGATGCCCGCGCGCTCTTCGAGCAAGGCCGCCACCGCGGTTTCGCCTTCGCCGATCTGACCGCGCAACCGTTCGAGGTTGGCTTCGATCTCGGCGTTCTCGGCGAGCATGCTTTCGGCGCGCTGTTCGTAGCTGATGATGTCCTGCTGGCGCGCGGCGATGAGGTCGGTCAGTTCCGCGAGCCGCGCTTCCATCGGCTGGCGCTGATGATGGAGGGAAGAATGGCGCTGGCGTTCGGTCGCGACCTTGATCCTCAGTTCGTTCAAATCCGCGGCGAGTTCCCCTTCCTGAGAACGGAGGATTTCGAGCTGATTTTGCGCTTCGGCGCGCCGCGTCTGGAGTTCTTCGAGCTGGCCAAGATTCGACGCGACCTCCGCTTCGAGTCCGCCGACGCGGTCCGACGCCTCGCGATGCCGCGCTTCGCTGCTCGCGCGTTCGCCTTCGAGGTTCTGCTGCTTGCGTTCGGTTTCCTTCGCCTCGCGTTCGACCATCGCGAGTTGGTTGCGCAGCGTCGAAACGCTCAGCGAGGCGTTCTGCTTTTCTTCCCGCGCCTCGTCGAGACGGGCCTGGCCGATTTCGATTTCGGTGAGCAGGGCATCGCGCCGCTCGGTCACGCCGTCGATCTGCTGCTGGATGACCGCGGCCTCGCCCTCGAGTTCGTGAATCTGGTTCTTGCGCTGGAGGACGGAATTCACCGCTTCGCCGGTGGTGCCGCCGTGCAGGATGCCGTGGCCGGTGAGCACTTCACCGGCGAGAGTGACGACCGTTGAACCGCGGACCAGCGGGAAGATCCGCAGTGCGGTATCGAGGTCAGGCACGAGCACGGTGTGATTGATCAGCCGCTCGATGATCCGCGCGACTTCCGGCTGCGATTTGATCTTGTTGATCACCCAATCAATCGCGCCTTCCGGCAGCGCGAGCGATTCCGAGCGGTGGTCGAAATGCTGGTCGAGTTCGCGGAGCGCGAGCGCCGCTTTGCCGAGCTTCTTCGCGGTCAGCGTCTTGATCACCGACTCGGCGATCATCGTGTCTTTCATCACGATCGTTTGGAGATTCGCCCCCAACGCCGCCTCGACCGCAGTGACAAATTCCGGCGCGACGTCGATGAATTGCGCGAGCGCCCCAAGCACGGACGGCTTGAAAAAATCGGGGTTGTCGAGGCCACGGAGCACGGCCTGCGTGCCTTCGGAAAACCCTTCACCGCCTTCGTTCAAGTTCCGCAGCACTTCGAGCTTTGACTCCTTCTCCGCCAATGCGCGTTGGGCGTCGCGAAGTTCGCGGTCGAGGCCAGCCAGCCCTCCTTGCGAATCGCGGAGCTGACTTTCGGCGTCGGCGAGTTGCACTGTGCGGAGTTCGAGATCGGCAAGTGCGCGCTCGAGTTCGGCCTGCGTATCGCGCAGCCGGTCGGTGAACTGCGCAAAGGCAAACGTGAGCTGGTCGAGTTCGCCGGAGAGCACACTCAACCGCGCTTCCGCGTGATCGCGCTGCTGGCCGATGCTTGAGACCTGTCCGCGCAAGCCGCTGACCCGGCTCTCGATGCGCGCCGCGTCATTCGCCACCGCGGAAATCGTCCGCTCGGCTTCCTGCCGCTGGCCGGTCAACGCCGCCGTCGCCGCCTGCTTTTCCTCCATGATCCGCAACTCGCCGGCGAGCATCGCGGTGATCTGCTCCAGTTCGGAATCGGTGTCGCGCAGCTGCGTTTCGGCGATCCGGAATTTCTCCTCCGCGCCCGCCACGTCGGAGCGATAACGATCGACGAGGCCGGTGAATTCCTGCGCGCGCTCTTCGTTGAAAAGGATGCGGTTTTCGTGATTCGAGATGCGCGTGCGGATGTCGTTTACCATCTGCCGCGCTTGATTCAGCCGCTGCTCCATCTCGTCGAGCGCCGCCCGCTGAATCGCAACCTGCGACTCCTGGCTTTCGATTTCCTGCTCACATTCGATCTGGCGATCGGCGAGTCGCGTGAGTTCGACGCCGGTCGATTCGTGCTGCTCGGAAAGTGCGTCGAATTGCCGTTTGGCGGCGTGCGTTTCCATCATCTTCAGGTCGCTGATCAGCGACTGATACCGGCGCGCTTTGCCGGCCTGCCGCTGGAGCGAACCGATCTGCCGCTTCACTTCCTTGATGATGTCGGTCAGCCGCAGCAGGTTCGCTTCCGTAGCCTCGAGCTTCCGCAGCGCTTCCTTCTTCTGCGACTTGTATTTCGTGATGCCGGCCGCTTCCTCGAAAATCGCCCGCCGATCTTCCGGCCGCGACGAGAGGATCATGTCGATCTTTCCCTGCTCCATGATCGAATACGCCGAGCGCCCGATGCCGGTGTCCATGAAGAGATTGTGGATGTCCTTCAGCCGGCACGGCGTTTTGTTGAGCAGGTATTCGCTGCCCCCGTCGCGGAACACCCGCCGGGTGATCGTCACGTCGTGCCAATCGAGCCCGAGTGCTTCCTCGCACTCGGAAAAGGTCATCGACACTTCCGCCATGCCAACCGCGGCCCGCGAATCGGTGCCCGAAAAAATCACGTCCGCCATTTCGCCGCCGCGCAACGCCTTGGCCGACTGCTCACCGAGCACCCAGCGCATGGCATCGAGGACGTTCGATTTGCCGCAGCCGTTCGGCCCGACCACGGCGGTCACCCCGCGATGGAATTCGAGCTTGGTTTTCGGGGCGAAGGACTTGAAGCCAAAGAGTTCGAGCGACTGGAGATACATGGATTCGGGCGGGTGGAGAGCGGTAAAACCGGCGGGGTGCGGGGTGGAACGGTGCGAATCATGGCCGCAGGCTTGGGAAGGCGGCAAGCGCTATTTGAAGTGGTGCTGAAAAATATCAGCCACAAGATATAGTGGTTGACGTGCAAGCGGTGGATCACCGTGGGGCGTGATTCAGCCCAGCGAAGTGCGCTGCGGATTTGGAAACCCGGGAGCATTCGATGGCGCTCCGCCCGCTTTAGTACCCGAGGAATTTCTCCCAGGACCACGCGCTTTTGCGCCGTTCAGCCAGGCATGCACGACTGCTCCACCCAGCGCAAATACGCGGGCAGCCCGTCGCGCACACGCAGGGTCAGGAATTCCGGCACCGCGTACGGGTGCAGTTCCAAGACCCGGCGCTCCAGCGCATCCACGCGATCGATCGTCGTCTTGAAAATCGCCATGACCTCTGCGCTCGTCTCCAACTTGCCCTCCCATCGGTAGATCGATTCCACTCCCGGCAAAAGATTCGCGCAGGCCACGAGCTTCTCCTCGACGAGCGCACGCGCCGCCGCACGGGCCTTTTCCGCATCCGGCCACGTGGTCAAAACGACGAGCACTTCCTCCGCCATACCCGTCAGGCGTGAACAGGTGCGAGCGCCTGCTGGCGGACGATCCAGCCGCCGCCGAGCACTTCATCGCCGCGATAACAAACCGCTGCCTGGCCGGGGGTGACGGCGCGCTGCGGGACATGGAGCCGCACGCGGGCGGTGCCGTTTTCACCGGGGTAAATCGTGGCCGCCGCACCCGGATGCGCGTAGCGAATCTTGACCGTGACCTCGAACGGTTCGCTCGCCTGGTCATGCCAAAGCGTATGGTCGATCTCAAATTCCCCGGTGATCAAATCCTCGGCTTCGCCGACGATCACGCGGCTCGTCGCCGGATCGATGTCGATGACATACATCGGCCGCGGACTGCCGCCAGGCAGGCCCTTGCGCTGGCCGATGGTGAACATCTCGATGCCCTCGTGCTCGCCGAGGCGGTTGCCCGCCTTGTCGTAAAGGCCGCCGGGATGAAACTCCTTTTCGCCGAGATGCGACCGGAGGAACGCCTTGTAGTCATTGCCCGGCACGAAACAAATCTCCTGGCTATCCACTTTGTCGGCCGTTTTGAGGCCAATCTTCCGGGCAATCGCGCGGATCTCCGTCTTCTCCATGCCGCCCAGCGGGAAGAGCGACCGCTGGAGTTGCGCCTGCCGCAGGCTGAAGAGAAAATACGACTGATCCTTGCGCGGATCCTTGCCGCGTCGTAGCACCGCGCGGTCGGCATGATGCTCGACGATCGCGTAATGCCCGGTGGCGATAAACTCCGCGCCGACCGCCTTCGCCTTGCCCCACAGGTTACCAAACTTCACCTTCTCGTTGCACATCACGCAAGGATTGGGCGTGCGGCCGTTGCGGTATTCCTCGGTGAAATAGTCGATGACCAGCCGCTCGAAGTTGTCGCCCTCGTCCACGACGTAATGCGGGATGCCGAGGGTGTGCGCGACGCTGCGGGCATCGGCGATGGCTTGCGGGCCGCAGCATTTGTCCTCGGCGCGCGAAATGCAGTCCTGCGGCCACACTTTCATCGTCACGCCGACGACGTCGTAGCCCTGCTCCTTGAGCAAATACGCCGCGACGCTCGAATCCACGCCGCCGCTCATGCCCACAACCACGCGAGCACGGGTCGAAGCGGGCGGCGGGGTGGGATTGGATGGTTGGGAAGCGGAGGCGTTCACGGCGGCGCGGATTCTTCACTCTCAGACCGCAACTCTCAACTGCTTTTTCCTACTGGAGGAAGCGCGCCAGATTCTCCTGCTCCCAGGCCTTGGCGCGGCGGAACCAGTG
The DNA here is from genome assembly GCA_038325425.1 of Chthoniobacterales bacterium. Taxonomy (GTDB): domain Bacteria; phylum Verrucomicrobiota; class Verrucomicrobiia; order Chthoniobacterales; family Chthoniobacteraceae; genus Chthoniobacter. The sequence goes on along the minus strand of JBBQIZ010000061.1, from coordinate 9,533 downwards.
AAAACGCCTCTCCCGCGCAAAGAATTTCTCGTGATGCACAATCCGGCGGCCGGCGGGGTCGAATTCGTCGCGCACTACCGCGTGACACATCTCGTGATAAACGACGTATTCCAGAAACCATGTGGGCACAAATCGCCGGTCGAGCAGCGGATGAATACGAATGATCCGATCGTCCTCCTGGATGGAGCCGAAGACGATCTGGGTTTTGGGCCGGCCTCTTTGTTTCCTCGCCCAGACGATCCGGTAACGGGGAAAGCGGTTGCCAAAATACTCGGCGTTCAGGTTCCGGAAGATCGCGCGGAGATTAAAAACCCGGCCCTGCGCCTCGTCCTCGAACTCGAACTGCCGCTGCATCGGAAAGCGCGGTGTACATGCTTTGCGCTTAGGCGTTTTGGCCTTGCTTGGTCGGGATGTCGGGCGTTTGCGGATGCTCATGGCGCCAATCGAAAATCGAGTACCTCGGGACGTTAGGGGCCGGATGTCAGCCGCTCAAGCGTTCGCTATCCACCGGGAAAGATTTCTCCGATTCGCCCAAAATCTGCTCCGAATGCGAGACTCCACCCGAATGCGATGGCCGTGACCAGCTCCGCAAATTCAGTGGGAACCAGCACCGCCGTACGCGGGACGCCTTAAGTTGCGCAAAGTAATTGAGCGTGCCGAAGAAAGTCCCCTGCCCTTCGCGGGCATCCGCCACGGCGGCGGCACTGCGAATTTTCCGGCCCACATCATCACGAAGCTTCCAATTCTGTCTCCGGCTGCCCTTCCCGGAGGGGGCGTAGCACATCCCTAGGTTGCGGGTTCCTGCAATAGCGAGAGCAGCATAGGGAAGTGACCGTCCCGGCAGCAAACTGGCCGCCCAAGAGGGCGGCCAGTTCTCAAACCGTCAGCTCCGTGGGAGCGAATTACTTTTTCTTGGCGGGCGCCGCCGGAGCCGCGGCCGGGGCCGCAGCCGGAGCTTCGGCGGTGCCGCGGGTTTTGTTGAGCACGGTGATGACCGTGTCGGTGAAATCGAAGCTGTCCCGGGCATAAAGCACGATCGGCACGCCGTTCAGGCTCGGGCCGGACTTGTCGAACACGAGCTCGAAGTTCTCCGCCTTGACCTTGTCCGCCACGACTTTGTTGATGTCTTCCACGATGCCAGCCCGCATGCGCACCGATTGCTCCTGAAGCTGTTTTTCGCGGGACTGCTGAAACTCCCGAATCTCGCGATCCATGTTCTGCAGTTCGCTGGCTTTTTCGCTGCGCGTCTTGGCCTTCAGTTCCTTGGCTTCCCGGCTCAATTCGGGCTTTTTGATTTCCTCATCGAGTTTCTGGACTTCCGCGAGCGACTGTTTCGCGATGTCCATGCGATCTTCGAGTTCCTTTTTGGCCGCGTTTCGCGCCTCGTTGATCTTCGCTTCGGCGTCCTTGGTTTTGTAGTAGGACTCGAAGACCTTCTTCATATCCACGGTGCCAATTTTGGTGGCTTGGGCGGAAGCAGTGGAGGAGCCCAAGGCGAGGGCGAGCAGAAGGGCGGGGAGCGCGAGGTAGTATTTCATGAGGTGGTAATTAGAGGAAAAAACAGAGTGGCTTGAGACTGGCGACGGCCGTCTCCGTTCAAAATTGATAGCCGATGTTGAAGTTGAATTTGCCGCTGCCGCTGGAGTATTCGTCCTTCTGTAGGGGAAATCCGTAGTCGATCCGCACGGGGCCGATCGGCAGGTCGAGACGCACGCCGATACCGACGTCACTGTTCACGTTGCCCGCGCCGAAGTCATAGCTGCTCGAGTTGACGAAGCCGGCATCGTAGAAGACGGCGCCGCGAATCTTGTCCACCACCGGGAAGGTGTATTCGACCGTGAAACGGGCCAGCGTGTTACCGCCGATCGGCTCGCCGTCTTCATCCTTCGGGCCGACGTCACGGAACTTGAAGCCACGCAAGTTGTTCGCACCGCCGAGGTAGAGACGATCGAAGATTGGCACCCGATCGCCACCCGCCCAAGTGCTGACCGAGGCGACTTCGCCGTTCAAGGTCAGGATCGTGTCCCATGGGAGCAAAAAGTATTTCGAGGCCTCGAGGTCGAAGCCATAAATGTCGGTGTCGCCACCGAGCACGCCGCCGGCTACGTAAACCGACAAATCGATCCGCTCGCCGCGACGGGTGAGGAAGAGCGAATCGCGGGTGTCGTAGGTCAGCCCGCCGGAAACCTCGCTCTTCAGACGGGAGCCCTCTTCCTGCTTAATTTCATCCGAGGCGTCGCTATCGACATCGAAGACGGTCACGTCTTCGAGCTTATAACCCACGCGTCCGGCGAGGAAGGTGCCTAGACGTTTACGGGCGGAGAGGTCGAATCCGTAACGGCGTTCGTCGTAAACCGCGGATGTGAACGAGGCTTCCCGATAAAAGAGGCTCCCGCCGACGGCGATCTCCCGGTCCATGAAATACGGCTCGGTGAGCGACACGACGAAGTCTTTACGCCGGGTGCCGTACTGCACACGCATCCGGAATTTCTGGCCGCCACCGGTGAAGTGCGGCCAGCGCGTGACGTCGAAGTTGCCCTGGGTGATTTCCGCAAAGCCGAGCAGGTTGTCGATCGAGCTGAAGCCCGCGCCGAAGTTGAACGAACCAGTCCGCTTCTCCTCGACGAGGACGTTGAGATCTTTCCGGCCGGGCACCAGGGTGTCCGCGGGATACGTTTCGACCTTGGAGAAGTAATTCAGGTTCATCAAACGCGACTTGCTCGCGTCCACTCGCACGGTGTTGTAGACGTCGCCCGGCGTGAGGGCGATTTCGCGGCGGATGACCTTATCCTTCGTCCGGGTGTTGCCGGTGATATTGATGTGCTCGACGTAACTCTGGACGCCCTCATCCACATTAAACGCGACGTCGATCGTATTGCCCGGTCCCGGCGTGGTGTTCGCACCCACCTGCAGATCCACGTAGCCGCGCGTCCCGTAAACATCCTGAATCGACTTCACATCGGCGCGGACGGCCTGCGGAGAAAAGGTGCTCCCGGATTTGATCTGCGCGCTCTTCGTCAGTTCATCGATGGTGAAAACCTGAGCCCCGTTGTAGGTCACCTTGCCCACGCTGTATTGCGGCCCTTCATTGATCACAAAGGTGACGTCCACCTTCTCGTTCTGGCGGTCGAGCCGCGGCGGCGCGATGCTCACGTCCATATAACCCTTGCCGGTATATTTTTCGCGGATCGCGGCGACATCCGTCTCCAGTTGTTCCCCGTTCACTTTCCCGCTGCCGGACAGAAACGAAGTCAATCCGCGCGCCTTGGTTTTGACGACCTTCTGGAGTTCGCCGCGCGTAAAAACGCTGTTCCCCTCGAAATTCACCGACCGGACGAACAGCTTGCCGCCTTCGTTCACCGTGAAAGCCACCACCGCGGTTCCGAGATTTTCGTTGATCTCGCTGGTGTAGCTCACGTCCACCTCGGTGAAGCCTTTGCTGGCGTAATACTTGATGATCTTCTGCCGGTCCTCTTCGAGGCTCGCTTCGTCGAGCACATCACCGGGCTTGGCCGAGATCTCCTTGCGAATGCGGCCCTCTTTGACTTTGAAAACGCCGGTCAACCGGACCTCGGTGATCTTACCCTTCGACTGGACGACCACGATGACTTTCACGCCGTCGGTCAGCGGTTCGCCGAAAATGCGGACATTGGAAATGTTGCCGGTCCGATAAAGGTTGCGGATGTCTTCCTCGACCGCCTGCTCCGAATAGGGGCGGCCGACGCGCGTCCGCATGTTGGCCAGGAGCTTTTCCTTACTCACCGTGCTCGCCCCCGCGTACTGCACTTCGATCGAGCGGACGATGGGCGCCGCGGCATTCTGGGCGAGCAAGCCGGAAGGAGCCAGAGTCAGGGTAGCGAAGGCTGCGAAGGCCAGAAAAAGAGTGCGGAAATTCATGAAGATATGGGCTGCAAACTTGTCCGGAAGCGCACCCCCGGCGGAAAGCTCGCGTATAAGAGAGATTCAGGCTGGAGGCGTCAAGCAGCCTTTTTCCTCAGCAAAAGCACGCATCAACTGCGTCCCGCAGAGTTCTTTGCGACGCGTCTCAGGCGAGGAGCTTGTACCAATTATTCCGCCGCCGGGGCACGTAGTCGGCGTCGCGGATCAACTCTTCGATTTCCTCGGTCGCCAGTCGGAAACTCGTGCCCGCGGAACTGACGACGTTCTCCTCCATCATCACGGACCCGAAATCGTTCGCCCCGTATTTCAAGGCGATCTGCCCGATCTTCGGACCCTGCGTGACCCACGAGCTCTGCAGATTTTCGATATTGTCCAAGTAGATCCGCGCAAGCGCCTGCATGCGCAGGTATTCACCACTTCCCACCGGTTCGGCGCGCAATTTGGTGTGTTCGGGCTGAAACGTCCAACAGATGAACGCCGTGAAACCGCCGGTCGCGTCCTGCTGCACCCGGAGCCGCTCCAGATGCTCCAACCGATCGTCGAGCGTTTCCACGTGGCCGAACATCATCGTCGCGCTCGAGCTCAGGCCGAGTTCGTGCGCGATCTCCATGACTTTCAGCCAATGGTCGCTGTCGCACTTCAGGGGCGCGATGCGGTTGCGCACCCGGTCCACCAGGATTTCGCCGCCCCCGCCCGGGATCGAGCCCAGCCCCGCTTCCTGGAACTTCACGATCACCTCCCGCAGCGGCATTCCGAAGACCTCGGCGAAATGGTTGAACTCCGGCGGCGAGAAGCCGTGGATATTGATGTGCGGATATTTCTCCCGCACGTGGCCAAGCATCGTCAGATACCAGTCGATCCCGAGCTTGGGATGGTGCCCACCCTGGAGCAGAATCTGCACGCCGCCGATCGCCGTCAGTTCGTCGAGCTTCTGATCCAACTGCTCCAGCGACAGGACGTAGTGATCCTCGTCTTTCTCGGTCCGGTAGAACGCGCAGAACTTGCAATAGACGTTGCAGACGTTCGTGTAGTTGATGTTCCGGTCGATGATGTAGGTCACGACTTCCTGACCGCGTCCGTCGTAAGCGTCACGTTTGGCGAGGTTGCGGCGGCGGTTTGCCAGCTCGCCGAGCTCGAGCAGCGGCAGGCGGTAAAGCGCGCGCGCGTCGGCGGGCGTCACCCGCTCGCCCGCGAGCACTTTGTCGATCAGGGAATCTTCGAGCGTGGCAGCAGTCATGGCGGACATTTCATAACCCGATTCGTCTCTCCGTCCAGCATGGGCGCTTCAACCGCGCGCCAGCAGAGCCCGGCAAATGTCTCCGACCAGTGCGGGACCACGATAAACGTAACCCGTGTAAAGCTGCACCAGCACCGCGCCGGCATCGAACTTCTCCAGCGCCGCATCCGCGTCCATGATCCCTCCGACCGCGACGACCGGCGCCTTGCTCCGTTCAGCGATAAAGCGCACCACTTCCGTCGCGCGCCGCCGCACTGGCGTCCCGCTCAAGCCGCCCTGCTGCCGCCGCGCCTCCGGAATGCTCGAATGATCGATCGTCGTGTTTGTCGCGATGATCCCGGCCAGCTTGTGCTCCTCGACCAGCGCGATGATTTCCTCGATCGCCGCCCATTCAAGATCGGGCGCGATCTTCACCAGCATGGGTTTGCCCGACGTGTTGCGCCGCTGAATGTGGCCGAGCAATTCGTCGAGCGCCGCGCGATCCTGCAGCGCTCGCAGCCCGGGCGTATTCGGCGAGGAAACATTGAGCACGAAATAGTCGCCGAAATGCTGCAGCCGCTCGAACGAGAGCAGGTAATCCGCCGTCGCTTCCTCCAGCGGCGTGACCTTCGATTTGCCGAGGTTGATGCCCACGGGAATCGTCGGCCAGCGCACCGACTGATGCAGCCGTTGCAACTGCGCTGCGATGACATCGCAACCGTCGTTGTTAAAACCGAGCCGGTTGATCAGCGCCTGCGCTTCCGGCACACGGAAGATGCGCGGCTTCGGATTGCCCGATTGCGCCCGCGCCGTGATCGTCCCGATTTCCGCAAAGCCAAAGCCCAACCCCTGCCAGGCCGGCAGCGCCACGCCATTTTTGTCGAAGCCGGCGGCCAGCCCGACCGGATTCGGGAACCGCAGGCCAAAGACTTCGCGCGCCAGTCGCGGGTCGGGCGGAGGGGTAAACTTTTGGAGCAACGGACCCGCGACTTTCAGCGCGTCCATCGCGAGGTGATGCACCACCTCGGGATCGGCGCAAAAGAGCAGCGGGCGGAGCACTTGTTCGTAGAAATTCATGGAAACAGAATCGTTCGGGGAGACGGCCTTCATTTCCCAATACAAAAGGTGCTGAAGATTTTGCCGAGGATTTCCTCGCTGTCGGCTTTGCCCACGATCTCGCCGACCGCGTCCAGCGCGCCGCGCAATTCTTCGGCGACAAACTCCGGCGAAAGTCCGCTGGTCAGCGCGGTGCGGGCCGCCTCGGCAAATCCCCGCGCCCGGCGCAGGCAATCCGCGTGCCGCGCATTGATCGCCATGGACCAGTCGCGTTGGGCCGCGCCGCCGCCCGTCACTCGCGCGACGATCGCGTCCGCCAGCGCCTCGACCCCCGCGCCTTGCAGGCACGAAATGCGCACACCCGCGACCCCGCGCCAGCTCGCGTGCTCACCGAGATCGGTCTTGTTCAAGACGAGCAACGCACCGCTCGCCCCGGCTGCGGTCGCCGCCAGCGCGCTGTGCGAAGGCGCATCCGCGGGTTGGCTGGCATCGGCCAATTCGAGGACGAGATCCGCCCGCTCCACCTGCGCCCGCGTCCGTTCGATCCCGGCCTGTTCGATTTCGTCGTCGCTCTCGCGCACCCCGGCGGTGTCGATCAGCCGCAGCGGCAACCCGCGCAGATTGATCACCTCCTCGATCACATCGCGCGTCGTCCCCGGCCGCGGACTGACGATCGCCCGCTCCTGCCCGAGCAGCAGATTGAGCAGCGATGACTTGCCGACATTCGGCGCGCCGTAAATAACCGTGCGCACCCCTTCGCGCAGCACCTTCCCCCGCTCCGCGGTGGCCAGCAGCGCCTCGATCTCCGCGCGCGCCGCATCGAGTTTCGCGAGGAGCGCTTCGCCCGTCGCCGGGTCGATGTCTTCATCCGGGAAATCAATGTAGGCCTCGACGTGCGCGAGCAATTCCACGAGCGCTTCCCGCTGCCCGCGAATGTGTTCCCCGAGCCGCCCGGCGAGTTGCTCCCCGGCCGCCTGCAGCGCGAGATCGGTTTGCGCGCTGATCAAATCCATCACCGCCTCCGCCTGCGTCAGATCCATCTTGCCGTGCAAATAAGCCCGCTGCGTGAATTCGCCGGGTTCCGCCGGACGCGCGCCCCCCTTCAGCAAAACCTCCAAAATACGTCGCGCGACGAGCACTCCACCGTGCCCGGCAATCTCCACCACGTCCTCCCCCGTGTAGCTGTGCGGTGCGCGAAAAACCGTCAGCAGCACATCATCCAGCTTCTGCCCGCCGTCGAAAATCGCCCCCAAGTGCTGGCCGCGGGGCCGCATCTCCGCGACGGCCTTTTTCCCGCGAAACACCGCGCCGGCAACTACCGCCGCCTGCGGCCCGCTCAGCCGCAGGAGCGCGATCGCGCCTTCTCCGAAAGGCGTGGCGAGGGCGGCGATGGTGTCATTCATGGGCGCGCAATGTAGAGGCCCATTTCTGGAAGGGAAAGCGCGGCGCGCCACGCCGGTTTTTTCACTCAGCGGCATCTGGCCGCGCGGCAAGGCGTCAGACGACCGCGGGTTCCGGCGACGGGGTGGCCAGATTGGGCAGGCGCTGCAGTTCGGCGAGGAAGCGACGATTTTGCTCCATCGTGCCGATGCTCACGCGGATCCATTCGGGCAGGCCGTAGCCGGTCATGTCGCGGACGATAATGCCGCGTTTCATCAGCGCGTTGAAGACCGCCTTGCCGTGGCCGACGTTCACGAGGACAAAGTTCGCAAAGCTCGGGACGAATTCGAGGCCGAGCGCGCTGAATTCGCTCTGCATAAAATCGCGGCCTTCGATGGTGATCTCCCGCGTCTTGCGCTGGTGCTCTTCGTCCGTCAGGCCGGCGAGCGCGCCGGCCTGGGCGATGCCGTTGGTGTTGAAGGGCTGCCGCGTTTTGCCGATTACATCGATGAGCTCGGCTTTCGCCAAACCGTAGCCGATGCGCAGATTCGCGAGTCCCTGGATCTTCGAGAAGGTGCGCAGGACGACGACGTTCCGCCCTTCGCGGACAAACTTCAGCGTGTCCGGCGCGTGCTCATTAAATTCGAAATACGCCTCGTCGAAGACCACGATGACGTGCTCCGGCACCTTGTCCATAAAGCGGTCGATCTCGTCCTGCGTGAGCAGCGTGCCCGTCGGGTTGTTCGGATTGGCGATGAAGACTTCCTTGGTTTTCGGCGTGATCGCCGCCGCCATCGCCTCGAGATCGTGGGCAAAATTCGGGTCCGGCACTTCGATCGTCGTCGCGCCGAAAAGTGTGGCCATCAGCTTATAAACGACGAACGCGTGGCGCGCCGTGACGACCTCGTCGCCGGGATTCAGGAACGCTTTGCCGATGAACTCGATGATCTCATTTGAGCCGCAGCCGAGCATCACATTCCCGCGCTCGAACCCGAACTTCTGCGCGATCGCCTCGCGCAAATAAAAGCCGCCGCCATCCGGGTAAAAATGCGCGCGTTCGAGCGTCTCGTGCATCGCGGCCAGGGCCTTGGGTGAAGGGCCGAGCGGGTTTTCGTTCGAGGCCAGCTTGATGATTTCGTGCGGCTTCAGCCCGAGTTCCCGCGCCACGTCCTCGATCGGCTTGCCGGGCTCGTAGGAGACAAGTTCGCGAAGCCAAGGATGGGCGGTATTCCAAAGTGACATAAGGGCGGAGAAAGTAGGCAAGGTGACAGAAAACGCCAGTGATTACAGGGCCGGTTACGGCCCGTCCGCCCGGGCACGCTTTTCCCGATTCCGTGCGGGTTTGAAATTGCAACTCCGGCACTCGCCCGCCACAAACCAACCCATGCGTTTTCTCCCCCTGCTCTTCGCCCCGCTCTTCCTCGCCCACGCCATCGGCGCCGACGACTACCAACTCGGTCCCGATTCCCAGCCGCAGGACGTCCCGCACGGCGAGGTGAAAAAAGCGACCTTCGACAAAAGCCAGATCTTCCCCGGCACCACCCGCGACTACTTTGTGTATGTGCCGAAGCAATACGACGCCGCCAAACCGGCCGCGCTGATGGTCTTCTTCGACGGCGGCGGCTTCGCCAAAGTCGATGGCCAATACCGCGTGCCCGTCGTCTTCGACAACCTCATCGCCAAGAAAGAGATGCCCGTGACCATCGCCGTCATGGTCAATCCCGGCGTCTTCAAAGCCGCCGAACCGCCGGCCAAAGACCGCAGCAACCGCAGTTTCGAATACGATTCCCTCGGCGACACCAACGCCCGTTTCGTCCTCGAAGAACTCCTCCCCGAAGCAACCAAAGGCCTGAACATCGTCAAAGACCCCGCCGGCTGGGCGATCTGCGGCAACAGCTCCGGCGGCATCGCCGCCTTCACCGTCGCGTGGGAAAACCCGGAGGCCTTCCAGAAAGTCGTGAGCCACATCGGCAGCTTCACC
>JBBQIZ010000060.1:0-21887 GCA_038325425.1 Chthoniobacterales bacterium | reverse complement strand
CGTGCGCCTTTGCCGCTAGACGCTGCGCCCGACTGCTTCCGCGACTTTTCTCACGCGCGCGACGAGGTCCACGTATTCATGCGGAAGCAGCGCCTGCTCGCCGTCGCTCTTGGCCAGTTCGGGGCTGTTGTGGACTTCGGTCATGATCGCGTCCGCCCCGCAAGCGACGGCGGCGAGAGCCATGCTGGCGACGTGTTCGCGCAGGCCGATGCCGTGCGTGGGATCGACGACGACTGGGAGATGCGTCTCGGCTTTGAGCACCGGGATGGCGTTCAAGTCGAGGGTGTTGCGGGTGTAGGTCTCGAACGTGCGAATGCCGCGTTCGCAGAGCAGGACGTTGAAGTTGCCCTCGCTGAGGATGTACTCGGCGGACATGAGCAGGTCTTTGATCGTGGCGCTCATGCCGCGCTTGAGCATGACGGGGAGTTTGCTGCGGCCGACTTCCTTGAGCAGCGAGAAGTTCTGCATGTTGCGCGCGCCGATCTGCAGGCAGTCCGCATATTTCTCGATCATCTCGAGCTGCTTGGTGTCCATGATCTCAGTGATCACGGGCAGCCCGGTGACTTCGCGCGCTTCGGCGAGGAGCTTGAGCCCGTCTTCGCCGAGGCCCTGGAAAGCGTAAGGGGAGGTGCGGGGTTTGAAGGCGCCGCCGCGGAGTATTTTCGCCCCCGCGTTTTTGATCTCGGTGGCGATGCTGGTGATCTGCTCGCGGTTCTCGACGGAGCAGGGGCCGCACATCAGGACGATCTCGGGGCCGCCGATGCTGACGTTGCCGATCTTGACGACGGAATGGGTGTTTCCCCGGAATTCGCGGGAAACGAGTTTGTAGGGCTTAAGCACGGGGGTGACGGACTCGACGCCGGGGATTGCGGCGAGGGGCTTTTCACGGATGGCGCGGTCGTCGCCGATGACGCCGATGACCGTGCGATGTTCGCCGCGGCTGACATCGGTCTTAAACCCCCACTCCACGATCCGTTCGATGATGTGCTGGATTTGGTCCGCCGTGGCCTCGGGTTTCGTGACGATGATCATGGGAAAAGGGCGGGAAGAGTAGCGGGGTGCTTTGTTTGGGCAAACGGTTTTTCGCCGGAGCGAAAAAACGGGGAAGGGGATAAACAGACGGCTGGGCCGGTTGACACCGTGAGGTGAATCTGCTCCGATGCGCCGCGTGAAATTCGCTCTCCCCTTCGCTCTCTGTCTCGCCTTCGCCACCTCGGCTTGCAACACCATCGAAAACCGCCGGAGCGTCTACACGACGAAGAAAGCGGACGGTCCGTACACCCGCGCTCTGAAGGATGGGACGTGGGGCGAAGCGAAGTCGGTGGACCAGCAGTATGAGGAGGCCAAGCGGCAGCGCCGCCAGCCAAAGCAATCCGCCCCGGTCCCAGCGCCGATGCCGTCCGCGGCAGCGCCGAGCGCCGCAGGGCTTTAAACCGCGGTTGGTAACTTCCCGAAAGGAGCCCGACGATCGGCGCGGCGAGGGTGGCTAGACTCCGAGCGTGGCGCGCTGCCACGGCATCATCCGCGCGGCGGTTTCTTCGGGGTTGGCCGCGAGATTTTCCAGCATCGACTTGGGGGCGATGAGCGAAGGATCGAGCTGTAATGCGGTCGCGGCGTCGTCGCGCTTCTTTTTGAAATCGCGGAAGCGGATCTCTTCTTCGCGCGATGGACGCAGCCGCGGTTTGCGAATGATCTGCGGCCACTCGCTTTCGGGCAGGGCCTTGGCCTTTTCCACAGCTTCGTAAAAGCGCCGCCGGCGGGCGCCGTGAAGCTGCGAGAATTCCACTTCCTGATTTTGATCGAAGCGCGCGGCGGCGGTGATGAGCTGTTCGCTGTGCAGGATGTGGAAGGTCGGGCGATCGACGGCTTGGGCCTCGGTTTCACGCCAGTGCCAAAGTTCGCGAAGGATCGCGGAGGCGCGTCCGCGCAATTCGGAACTGCCGGTGATGCGCCAAACCTGGTCGGGGTCGCGCTCTTTGGTAATGGTCGAGGCGACGATGGCTTTCTCGCAGCACTGGCGGAACCATTCGGTACGCCCGAGGCGCTCAAGTTCGGCCTCGAGGATGGCGACGATTTCCAAAAGGTAGTGCGTGTCCTTGACCGCGTAGTCGAGCATTTGCGGAGGCAGCGGACGCCGCGCCCAGTTCGCTTTCTGCGAGCCTTTGACGAGTTCGACGCCGAAGTAGCGTTTGATCAGCGCGGCGAGACTGAACTCGGGAATGCCGCACAACCGCGCGGCAATCATCGTGTCGAAGACGCTGGTCGGTCCGCCGTACCCCACGCGACGGAGGAGGCGCAGGTCGTAGTCGGCACCGTGAATGATGAGCTCTTTGCCTTCGAACGCGGCGAAGAGGGGATCGAGCGAAAAACCGGCGAGCGGGTCGATGAGCAGGTCGTGGCCTGGGACGCTGATCTGGATGAGGCAGAGCTTTTCGAAGTAGCAGTGGAGGCTGTCCGCCTCGGTATCGATGGGGATCCGGGCGTGCGGTGCGAGCAGTGGGAGAATCGCGGCGAGACTTGGGGCGTTTTCGATCAGGGGAGTCATTTAACTGCGCAATCCGGTAAGCAGCAGTTCCGCGTTGGATTTCGTGGACTTGAGCGCGTGGATGAGAATTTCGGTGGCTTCCGCGGGTGGAAAGGCGGCGAGTTGGCGACGGAGGACGTTGACGCGTTCGAATTCCTGCGGGTGATAAAGCAGTTCGTCGCGGCGGGTCGCGGAAGCGAGAATGTTGATCGCAGGGAAAACGCGTTTGTCAGAAAGTCCGCGGTCGAGGTGAAGCTCCATATTGCCGGTCCCTTTGTATTCCTCAAAAATGAGATCGTCCATCCGGCTGTTCGTCTCCACGAGCGCGGTGGCGAGGATGGTCAGGCTGCCGCCTTCCTCGGTATTGCGCGCCGCGCCGAAGAATTTCTTGGGTTTGACCAGGGCCTTGGTATCGACGCCGCCGGACATGGTGCGTCCGCGGGTGCCTTGCAGGTTATTGTAGCCGCGCGAGAGGCGGGTGATGGAGTCGAGGAGGATGACGACGTGACGACCGAGTTCGACGAGGCGGCGGGCGCGGTCGGCGACGAGTTCGGCGACCGCGGTGTGTCGGGCGGGGCCTTCATCGAAGGTCGAGCTGTAGATCTCGCAGGGCACGCTGCGCTTGAAGTCGGTGACTTCTTCCGGGCGTTCGTCGACCAGTAGAAGGATGAGGTGCGTCTCCGGGGCGTTGGCGAGGATGGAAAGCGCGAGGTCTTTCATCAGCACGGTTTTACCGGTGCGCGGCGCGGCGACGATGAGTCCGCGCTGGCCGCGGCCGAGCGGGGCGATGAGATCGACGGCGCGGCCGGTGATCGATTTGCTCTTTGGGTTCTCGAGAATGATGCGCTCGGTCGGGTGCAGCGCGGTGAGCAGATCGAAGTCTTTGGTCTCCTTCCAGTCCGCGATCGGGATGCCCTCGATGGAGATCACCCGATCGAGGGTCATGAATTTCTCTCGATCCCGCGGCGGACGGATGCGTGCGGTCAGGCGATGGCCATTGCGCAGGAAATGCTGGCGCTCGATTTGCGTAGGCACATACACGTCCTGCGGCAACGAGCGGAAGCTGTAGCGTGGCCAGCGAAGAAACCCGGTATTTTGCGGCGACATTTCGACGATGCCATCGGCGAAGAGTTCCGTGCCACGCTGGGCGTAAGCTTTGAGCAGATCGAAGACAAGATGGTGGCGCGTCTTGTCGGCATTGAGGCGGAGGTGCAGTGCGGCGGCGCGGGCGAGAAGTTGGGCGAACGTCTCCTGGTGGAGTTCGTCGATCCAGAGGTGAGCCGGAACCGCCGACTCGGCGGGTGCGGATGCGGGCTCGGCGACGGGAGGGGCGGGATCAGGCATGGCGTTGCCGGAGGGCTCCGGCGAGGAGTCGGGCCTGTCGGTCGAGGCAGGAGTTTGTGGAGTCATTCCAAATGAGGTGGTCAGCTTGGGTGATCTTCGCCGCGAGGTCGAGTTGAGCGGTGATGATCTGATCAGCAGTGTCAGCGGAGAGGTGGCGCTTTTGCAAGAGGCGCGCTTGCTGAGTCGCGCGCGAACACGCAACGACGATCACGGCCGCGAAGTGAGTCTGCGCGCCGGTTTCGTAAAGCAGCGGAATATCGACGCAAAACCAGCCGTCGCGGCGAGCGGCGTCCTGAACGCGGGCCGTCCAGCGGGCGCGGATCCGGGGATGGAGGATCTGCTCGAGGGTGTGGCGCTGGTCGGCGTCCGCAAAGACGATCTCGCGGAGCCAGGCTCGGTCCGGTCGACCCGCGGCGTCAAACGCGCGTGCACCAAAGGCGCGCGTGACCGCTTCACGCACGCCCTGATCCTGCGCGAGCAAATCGCGCGAACATTGATCCGCATCAAACAGTTCGGCCGGAAGATACCGGCAGAGCGCCTCGGAAAAAGTGGATTTTCCCGTGGCGATTCCGCCGGTAACGCCGATGGCGGGCACGTGCCGCGCTATTTGCTCATCAACGGCAGTTCCATCGGCAAACCAAGATCCGGCGGAGCCAGCAATTCGATGATCTCTTCCTTCTCGTCGTCCGCGCGGACGGGTTCGCCCGCGGGGTTGATGAGACGGGCGGAGACGAAGATCACCAGGTTGCGCTTCAGATGCTGGTCGACACTGGACCGGAAGAGACGGCCGATCACCGGGATGTCCCCAAAGAAGGGCACCTTGTCCTCGACCTTCTGCACATCCTCGCGGATGAGGCCGCCAAGCATGACCGTGGAGCCATCAAAGATGCTCACGCTGGTCGTGACCTTGCGGGTGCTGAAGATCGGCTGGTTGATGACGTTGGGAGTGAGGACGTTGATCTGCGACACGCCCAAGGCGTTGGTGGAAGTCGTCTGAATCGGGCTGCCGTAGTTGATGAAGCCCTCGAATTCGACGACCTGCGGAACCAGATTGAGGTCGATCGTGTAACCATCGGGTCCGACCACCGGTTCGACCTCGAGCGTGACGCCGGTGTTGCGCGTTTCGAAAGCCGTCGGCGTGGTCGGAGTTACCGGGAAAGACGCGGCTGACTGAGACACGCCGGGAAGCAGGCCCGTGGTGGCGATGCTGCCGAAATCCTGCGGGATCTGTGGTGGATCGAACTCCGTCGGATAACGGAACTCGCGGATGATTTCGATGATGGCGCGCTGGCCGCTCTTGGTCGTCACCCGCGGGGCGGAGAGCAGATCGACGCCCTTCTTTTGATTGAGGGCTCGGATAACAACCTGAAATTGCGGGTCGGTAAACACGCCGGAAATTGCTCCGATGCCCGGAGCGAGAGAACTGACTCCAGTGGCTCCAAAGAGCAGCGCATCCACGGCGTTGGCGCTGATCGCAGTGCCCCCGCTCCGGTTCCCACCGGTGATCGGATTCGTGCCGACGACGGCGCCGCCCGGTGCCACAAATGGGAAATCCAGCGGATTCGTCCCGGCACCAGTGCCGGAAGTGCCGCCGCTGCCGAAGACACGTTCGTTGCCGATATTAAAGCCTCCGACCAGCCAGTCGAAGCTGAGCTCCTTGAGATTGTTCTGCGAGATTTCGACGAATTTG
The DNA here is from genome assembly GCA_038325425.1 of Chthoniobacterales bacterium. Lineage (GTDB taxonomy): Bacteria > Verrucomicrobiota > Verrucomicrobiia > Chthoniobacterales > Chthoniobacteraceae > Chthoniobacter. The sequence continues at coordinate 16,329 of JBBQIZ010000060.1, read as the reverse complement.
GCTTCGATCTCGACTTGCATCGGGCCCTGGCCGCTGCCGCCGGTTTCGATGATCGTGTCGATCAGGTCGAGTTGGTCCTGCGTGTTGCGGACGATCAGGCGGCTGCTGCGGATGATATAGATCGCCGAAGCGGGGCCGTTGAAGGTTACACCGTTGGCGATGAGCCAGTTTTTGGCAGATTCACGATCGGCGATGCCACTGCCCCCGCGGGAAGCATCAGCGGGAGATCCGCCGCCGCCGAAGGTCGGGGCCGCTAGCGCGGCTCCTTGGGCGCCACCCGCCCCTGGGGTGCGCGGAATGAGATCTGGTGGGATCTTCCATTCCTTGGTGACGAGCACGTCGGTCGGTTCGCTGAGCGGAACGACGGAGACGGCATAGGGTTCGACTTTGAATTTGAGATTAGCGAGGCCGGTGACGTAACGGAGGCCTTCGATCAACGGGATGTTGCTGAGCGAGACGGTGATGCGGGCGTCGCCAGGATTCCCCATGGCCATCGGTGCGGCGGGCATCGCGGGGATGGCCGCCGGCGCTGGTTCAAGGCCGGGAATTCCAGGAACACCCGGAGGCGCTGCTTCCGGCAGGCCCATTCCGCCGCCGCCGCCAGTGGATTCCAACTTGAGGACGATGTTGACGCCCTTGTCCCCCGCCGGAGAATCGATGTCCAACTCGATGCTCTTCTTCTTCAGGAATTCGACGGCCTCGCGGATGGTCGCCTCGCGGAACTCCAGTTTCGGAATAATGATGCGTTCCAGCTTGCGCCGGATGCGTTCCGTGAGTCCGGCGTCCGATGGTCCCTGCTGCACGGGAATTTCCGTCGGGAGATTAAACCGGCGGATAGGACGCTGCCACGCGAGATCGACCTGCTTGATCGCATCGGCACGGGTTTCGTTGTAAGCCGCCACGCCGTAATCGCTGATTTTGCGATCGACCTTCTCCTGCATCTGCCGGGCGGCGATGTTGTATTTATCGACGTTCAGGATCTGTTCGCAGCGCTTCTTCGCGAGATCGAAGCGTCCGGTATCATAAAAGCCCTGAGCCTCGATGAACCACTGTTTGACTTGTTCAACGCTGGCGCGGAACTGCGGCCCAATAGTTTTGTTGTAGTAGTCGGGTTGCTCAAGGCGGGCGAGGATGATGATCGCGTCCTTGCAGCGCGGGTCGTAACGCTCATCGAGAACGATGCGCAGCGTGTTCTCCGCATCGGCATAACGCCCTTCGGTGATGCGTTGTTCCGCAAGTTTGACGCTGGCTTCGCAGAATTTATCGAGCGCCTCTTCGTACAGGGAACGGGAATTGGGGGCGTTGGGAACGATGTCGCAAGCGTTCTTGTAGTAAGCCGTGGCTTTCTCGTAATCGCGGTCTTTCATCGCACGATCACCGCTCTCGATGGCTTCGCGTCCGCGGCGTTCGTAGTCGTAACGACGCGCTTTTTCCCGTTCAGCGGCACTGGAGGCCCCACCGGTGCGATAACCTTGGGCGTAGCTGATGGCAGGGATGGCGATTATCGAACAGACCAGCAGCGAGGAGATCGTTGTCGCGAGTGGGGGTTTGGTCATGGCGTGCGTTTCTTGGTTGGGTTGGAAGGAGATAAATTGTTTGTCTGCAGGTAGTCTGCGGGCCGTTTTTCGAAAGAACGACGGCCGGGGATGTTCACTTCCCCGGTGGGCGGGGATCCCGAGGGACAGTGTAGGATTCTCCGGTCGGAAGCTGTATTACGGCTTGGCTTTCAGAGATGTCAATGAGTTTGTAACGTTTATCAGTGTCCGGCTTGAGCGCGAATTCCTGAAGCTTTTTGACGCGAATGTCCATCGGCGGCTGCGGCCATTGATAATCGAAAAGCGCATACACGTCGGGCGAATTTGTGACTTTGGTCAAAACGAGCACCACGACCACATTGGTTTCCATGTTCACCAAGGTCAGCTCCGAGACGTCTGTTTCGTCGCCGGTGCCCGGGTTGAACACCGTTTTATACTCAAACTTCTCCAGCTTGAACTTCGTGTTCGGCACCATCTCCCCGATCTTGAGGAACTCGCTGGGTTGCCTGAGGTCGACCGTGTTGATCTGGAAATTAATCTTGTCGATCGGGTCTTTTTTGGGGTCGCCATCGTAGGCGCTGAAGATCAGCCGGAAGGGGATCTGGATGAACTGTTTGAGGAAAAGCTTCGTGTGATACGGAGGATGGGATTCCTTGTTATTCGGGTCGGTCTGCGGTTTGGCGCGCCATTCGTCTTCGTTCACAAACCCATCCTGATCGGGATCCTGCATGGCAACGCCGGCCTCCCGCAGCGGCAGCGCGTTGTCGAGGAACCAGCGGTTGGGGATCTTCTCGTCAGTCAAGCTGTCCTGGCGGATCGCATCTTCCTTCGGCTTCTTCGGAATTCCTTCCTCGCCGATCATATAAACTTCCGAGACGAACAGGGAACCGGTCGTCCGCGGTTCCTTGTTGTCGATGACCCAGACCGGTGGCCTTTCCAGCGCGGTCTTAGCGTCGTCCACCCGATCCAGGATGAGCGGGGGGATATTCATCTTCGGCGGAACGGGAGTTGCAGCTTCCGCAAATGTTTCTCCGAAACTGCCGGTCCTGAGAATGATCAGGACGGCAAACGCGAGCAGCACAACGGCGAGCAACGCGAGGAGAAACTGGTCGTAACGTTTCTTAATCCAGTCCATAAGCTATTTCGTGGCGACCTCGGCGAAATCGACGATTTCCAGCTTCATCGCGACCTCGATCAGTTCCTCGCCCACGATGTAGTTGATGTCGCCCACGGTGGCGATGACCGGAGGAGCCGCCGGAGCGGGTGCGGCCGCGTCGGGAGCGGGTGCGGGAGGGGCGTTTGGGTCCACGCCAGCCGGCGGGGGAGCGTCCGCACCTTCGATCGCCCGAGGTGGGCCGTCTGCCTTCTGGTTGGTCACGCGAAGGGACCGCGGGATATAAAACTGAGGGGCTTTCGGGCTGACGACCGCATTCAGGACATTGGCGAACTGATGCTGTTTTCCGACGAAGACAACGTCGAACGCGTGGGTGGTCACAAGATCCGGCTTTCCGCCCCGACCTGCCCGGTCACCGCCTCGATCGCTGCCTGGCCGTCCGCCGCGATCGACTGGCCGGCCGCCGGTGGGTCCACCGGCTCTTCCTTGTTCTTCCGGCAATCCGGTCCGTTTGAGTTCCTTCACTTCGGAGATGCGCGCAGCGATCATTTGCTGCATGACCCACTGGATCGCTTTGAGTTGCCGGCCGAGGAGGGGAGCGGCTTCGCTGTTCGGCGGGGCGGTTTCATACGGATCGAAACCCAGGTAAAACTTGTCTTTCGGAAGGGTCACGTTCGCGGCGGCGGCGGCGGCGCGGATTTCCGTGACGGCCTTCTTCAGTTCGTCCTGGAACTGCTCCGGCGACATCGGCTCGATCGGGAATTCGCGCTTGGTGAGATCCGCCTGGAAAGCGTTGATCGCCTGGGCGGCTTCGGCCTTCTGCGCTTCGAACGCGTCGAGGTTCTTCCGGTTGGGGAACGGATCGAGGCGGCGCAGGCGGTTGTAGGCTGTCGCCTTGGCCCGATAGGCGGTGTCCGCTTCCTCAAGTTTGCCGCTGGCGGAGAGGACTTGGAAGCCGAGGACGCCAGTTCCGACGACCATTACGGCGATGAACCCGGCGAGGAACTTATTTTCTTGGACCCAATTCATCGCGTGGCGGGGGGAGGGGTGGCAGCGGGGGTGTGACCGGGGGTTTTCAAGAGGAGCGGAATCTCGAAGTCATAGGCCCAAGTCAGGTCGTTGGGGACACTGCGACGGAAACCCTGCTTTTCGTCTTTGATCACCGTGTAGAGAGGGGATTCGCCCAGTTTATTGACGAAGTCATCGACGACCGCAGTCTGGCGGTCATTGAACAGATACAGTCCCTTGAGGGCGAGCACGGGTTCGCCAGTGGGGGCGGCCCCGCGTCTTTGGGCCCCGCCGCCACCGGATGCCGGCGCATTGCCTCCGGCTTTGGCGGTGGCTGACTTCAGGTCAAGGGAAGTGATCCACACGTAATCCTTGGGCAGGCGGGAATTGATATCCTCGATGACCTTGACCCAGAAGTTCCGCTCATCGACCGCGCGGAGCAGCGGCGCGGCGCCATCCTGCTGGGCTTTGATCTCTGACCGCGCGGAATTGATCTTGCGCTCGAAGTTCTCCAACTCCGCCACTTTCGGCGCGAGCGCCTCGGTAGCCTTGGTCGTAGCTACGGCGGCCTGTTCGTAATAAAGCCACCAGGCCGTCAGGCCGAGCAGGCCGCAAAGGCCGGCCGCGATGAGGAAGGGGCGCTTCTCCGCCAGGTGATGCCGCCGTGCGACGGAAGCGGGCCGGAGGTTCAGCTCCATCGGGCAATTGCTCGTGCCGCGCAGGGCGAGACCGATCAGTTCGCCCATTCGGTGCGCGTTGCGCCCGATGTCTTCGACGTTCAGATTGCTGCCAACGGTGACGTTGCGGAGCGGATTGAAGTAATCGACTGGGAGCTGGAACTTCTCCTGAAAGAACTCCCGCATGTAGGGCAGCGTGGAGCTGCCACCGCTCAGGAAAATGTGCTCCGGGGGCTTGCCGCCCTGTTGCGAGCGGTAGAACCCGATGGACCGCGCGATCTCGGCGTGAAGCCGGGTCATCGAGTTGCGGATCATCTTCGATACGCGGGCCACATCCGGGTCTTCCGGTTCGGCATAAGCGCCGCCCAAGCTCACGAAGCCGTCGCGCTTCTTGCGCTCCTCGGCGACCTGGAAAGGTTCGTTGAACTCCTTGGCGATCTGCTGGGTGATGGTGCTCCCACCATTCGGGATCGAACGGCTGAAGACCTTGTGCGGCTCGATGAAGATCAGGTTCGTGGTCCGGGAACCGATGTCGATGATCAGCGAGCAGCCCTGCACGTCGCTGTAGTTGTAACGAAAGGCGTTGTAGAGCGCCATCGGGGCGACATCCACCAGCACGGTCTTGAGCGCGGCTTGCTCGATCGCGTAGTTGATATCATCCAGCAGGTCGGCCTTGATCGCCACGATCACCACCTCCACCTGCGCCGGATCGCCGCTATCGACGAGCTGATAGTCCCAAACGACTTCATTGATCGGGTAAGGGACGTTCTGCTGCGCCTCGAACGTCACGATCTGATCCACCTGCTCCTCTCCGACGGAGGGGAGCTTGACGAAGCGCGTGAAGACGGACTGCGAGGAAACGGCGTAATTGATCCTCGTCCCCTTCAGCTTGCGAGCCTGCACCATTTCTTCGAGGACGAGCTTCGATTGGGCGAGCCGGGTCGCGTCAGCGCCCGGGTCGGCGAGAAGTTCGCGCGTTTCGTAGGAGACGAGGACGAGACCGCCGTTTTGTCCGGTCTTGAACTCGGCGAGCCCGATCGTCTGGGTTCCCAGACTGAGGCTCAGGATGCGGGTGGGTGCGGCCATGAATGCTCCGGTCGGGGACTACCGCGCAGCTTTGATCGCCTCGTAGCGGTCCCAGAAAAGCGGCGCAAAAGGCGTCTCGCTCTTGTTCAGGACGACCCCGGAGATGCGCGGGAGGGGCGGGATCGGAGCATTCTTGAAAGCCGCCTGATCCAGCGGTTGGCCCTGGCGTGTCACGATCACCCACGCGTTTTGAATGCTCGCCGGGCTCAGCGGACGCCCGCCGGTCAGCTTCTCAAGCGTGCGTGGCGCCACATACATGATCGAATAGCGTTCCCGGCCTTTCGGGACGTTGATGTGCGTCACGGTCCCATCGAGCAACTTGCCTTCGACCATGATGGTGTAGGCAAAGGTCAGTTCATCGATCTCCTCGGCCTTGACTTCGAATTCTACTTCCACTTCCAACCAGTCACCCGGCTTCGAGCGTTTCTCCGCAGATTTGCTGAATTGAATGTCCGGCGTTTTCACCACCGCTGGCTGCACTTTGGTTATCTTGATGGCGCCCGGCCCGATCGGCGCTTGGGCGGAGACCTGATAAACAAATGCCAGCGCGGTGATGGCGGAAACGAGGAGAGTTTTCATGGGAGGGATTTCTTAGTGCCTTTCGGGTCGGCGAAAGCGGCTGCTCTTGTCGATTATTTCCTTGGGGGATGGGAAGGAAAAAGTTGCCCAATCTCGCAAATCGTCAACTGAGGCGCCCGCGGAAATACTCGATCGTCTTCCGGATGCCCTCGTCAAAGTCCACCTTGGGCTCCCAGCCCAGCACCTTCCTCGCCCGGCCGATGTCCGGTTGGCGCACCTTGGGGTCATCCACCGGCAGCGGCTTGTATTCGATCGACGAGTCCGCCCCGATGATCCGGATAATCTCCTCCGCAAACTGCTTGATCGTCATTTCCCGCGGGTTGCCGATATTCACCGGCTCGTGGAAATCGGATTGTGATAGCTTGAAGATGCCGTCGATCAGATCGCTAACATAACAGAACGAGCGCGTCTGCGAGCCATCGCCGAAGATCGTCACCGGATGGCCTTCCAGCGCCTGGCCGATGAACGCGGGCACCACCCGGCCGTCGCGCAGCCGCATCCGCGGGCCGTAGGTATTGAAGATGCGGACGATGTGCGTGTTTACCCCGTGATAGCGATGGTAGGCCATGGTAATGGCCTCGGCGAAACGCTTGGCCTCATCATAGACACCGCGCGGTCCGATCGGGTTCACATTGCCCCAGTAGTCCTCGCGCTGCGGGTGGACCAGCGGATCGCCATAACATTCACTCGTCGAAGCCAGCAGGAAACCGGCGCCCTTGGCCTTGGCCAGGCCGAGCGCATTGTGCGTCCCGAGCGAGCCGACCTTCAGGGTCGGGATCGGATGCTCCAGGTAATCGATCGGCGAAGCCGGGGAGGCAAAGTGAAAGACATAGTCCACCTCGTCGGGCAGGAAGATGTAGTTCGAGACGTCATGCTTGATGAACTTGTAATGCTCATTGCCGGCGAGGTGCTCGATATTAGCCGTGCTGCCGGTGATGAAGTTATCTATCCCGATGACGCGATGCCCCTCGGCGAGCAATCGATCCGTAAGATGAGAACCAAGGAAACCGGCTCCGCCGGTGACGACCGTAGTAGGACGCGAGGAAGACATGAGCCCGTCTTCTAGCCACTCCCGTGCCGCGCCGCAAGCGCCTTGCAGGGCCCGGCGAAAAAAGAACCGCGCCGCGCCCGTGCCGGCTCCAAGCGATTCGTGATGGTTCCCCGCTGGTTGCGCTGTGGTCTTCCCGCCGGTCACCCGCCGACGGCCGGCCCCGCGGGTCGGACTTATCTGGCCCCGAAGCCGAGGAGGACGGTGGGGATGGTTTTGAGCAGGATCTCGAGGTCGAGCCAGAGGGACCAGTTGTCGATGTATTGCAGGTCGAGCTTCACCCAGTCCTCGAAATTCTTGATCTGGTTGCGCCCGCTGATTTGCCAGAGGCAGGTCAGGCCGGGCTTCATGCTGAGGCGCCGGCGCTGGGCGGTGCTCTCGAATTTCTCGACTTCGTAAATGGGCAGGGGGCGCGGGCCGACGAGGCTCATGTCGCCTTTGAGGACGTTCAGGAGCTGGGGGAGTTCGTCGAGGGAGGTGCGGCGCAGGAAGCGACCGAAGGAGGTGATGCGCGGGTCCTGGTCGATCTTGAAGACGGGGCCTTCCATCTGGTTGAAGGCGGCCAGTTCGGTGCGGCGCATCTCGGCGTCGGTCGTCATGGTGCGGAATTTGTACATCGTGAAGGGCTGGCCATTTTTCCCGGCGCGGTTTTGCCGGAAGATGATGGGGCCGGGGGAGGTGAGGCGGATGCCGAGGCCGATAAGGACGAAGAGGCCGGAGGCGAGGAGGAGGCCGAGGAAGGAGCCGACGCGGTCGATGAGGCTCTTGAGCATGAGGGCCCAGGAGACGTCGGGGGTGGTGCGGAAGACGAGCATGGGCCGGCCGCCGAAGACGTCGAAGTCGGGCCGGGCGATGGCGGTGCGAATGAAATCGGCGGCGAGCCAGGCTTCGACGCCTTCGATCTCGCAGGCGGCGATGGCGACCTGGAGCCGGTGGAGGTGGCTGTGGCCGCCGGCGAAGATGACGCGGTTGACGGAGTGTATGTGGAGGGCGTCGATGAGGTCGGTGACGGGCTGGTGCTCGATGTCGATCTCGGCGACGACTTTGATCCCCATGATCTGCTCGGGGGTGAAGGTGTGGCGGAGCTGGTGGACGTCACCGGGAGTGCCGGCGAGGACGACGCGCTCGCGCAGGTCCTCGCGCAGGGCGCGCTGGCGGAGGCGGTTGACGGTGGCGCGCTCGCGCAGGAGCAGGGTGCCGGTGGTGAGGATGATGAAGAGCGGCATGACCGCGCGGCTCGGCACGTTCAGGCGCAGGAAGTAGGCGCACGCGGCGATGAGGAGCCCGAGCCAGAAAATGCCACGGGCGATCTGCGCGAGGGACTTGCCGAAGGTCTTGTCGAGGGGGTTGGTGTAGAAACCCTGCAGTTCGAGTACGATGGGCCCGAAGGGGAGGATGACGAAGAGCATCCACTGGAAGTCGGCGAAGGGGCCGATCGGGGCGTTGCTGAAGACGGGCAGATCGGTGATGAAGAACCGCAGGGTGTGCGCGGCCCAGAAGGCCACGACCATGAGGAGGCCATCGGCGATCTGGAGGAATTGGAGATTGAGTTCTTGTTTGCGACCGATCATCGAGTTTTCTGCGTGCTATCGCCCGCAAGCAATATGAGACGGATTCAGACTTCCAGTGATTTACGTGAAAAGGCGCAGGTCGTCGCGGCGATTCATTCGCCGGGGGCGTTGCGTCGGGCGGAGAAGATCCGCCCCGGGGAAGTCGATCTGCTGGAGATCCGGGTGGACAATTTCGCCGACGATCTGGCGCCGCTGCGCAAGGTGCTGCCGCGGCTGCAGTTGCCGCTGCTGGTCACGGTGCGTCATCCCGCGGAGGGCGGGGCGCATGGGCTGACGTTCGCGCAGCGGAGGGCGCTGTATGCGGAGTTCCTGCCGTTCGCGGCACTGCTCGATCTGGAGCTGCGCTCCTGGGAGAAACTCCGTGCCGTGGTGGCCGCCGCGCGTCAGGCGAAAGTGCCCGTGATCGCGTCCGCCCACCACTTTCACTCCACGCCTTCCGCGGCGGTGCTGCAGCGGACCATCCGCCGGGCGCACGCCGCCGGGGCGGATATTTGCAAGATTGCCGCGCTGGCCGGGTCGCCGCTCGCGGTGGCGCGTCTGCTCACCGTGCTGGGAAAGAAGCAGCCGCTCCCGCTGAGCGTCATGGGGATGGGCCGCTTCGGGAAGATCTCCCGCCTGCTCTTCGCCCAGGCCGGCTCGGTGCTGAACTACGGCTACCTCGATCGCCCCAATGCCAGCGGCCAGTGGGAGGCGACCGTATTGAAGAAACGGCTGGCCGAATTGACCGAGCCGTAGCCGCGGGATCAGGCCTTGACCGGTTGCTGCTGCAAGACCCGCATCAGCGCTGAATAAATCTCCGATGGCCCGAGACCCTTGCTGACGTAGCCATTGGCGCCGGCCTTGCGGGCGGCCTGCATGGCGTCTTCGTCGTAGCCGAGGCCGGTGAACATGACGATCGGCAGATCGGCGTGTTTGGTGCGCACCTGGCTGATCAAGGTGAGCCCGTCGATTTTCGGCATGCCGATATCGAGGATGAGGCCGTCGCAGGGGTTGAGCTCGAGCCAGGCTTCGACCTTGGAGCTATCGGTCAGGGAAGAAGCCGCGTGGCCCTTTCCGCGCAGGTAGGTGGTGAGGAAGCGATTGAGGAGACTGTTATCGTCAACAACGAGGAAGTTCATGGGTAGTTTGGGTCTTTGGCAGCGGTTGACACGATCTTGAGCAGTGGGCATGCCATCACTCCACAGGATTGTTGCCGATGGTCGCTCGATATCTCCCGCTTGTCACTCCCCGAACTCCATCCGAGACTCCCGCCCTGCATGTCCAAGCTCGACCCTCTCCGCCAGGCCGTCGCCGTTTCGCCCGACAATCTTCCGCTCCTCCTGCTCCTCGCCCAGGCGTGCCTCGACGAATGGTCGCTGGATGAAGCGCGGTCGATCTTCGAGCGCGTGCTGCGCCTCGATCCGCAGCGCCCGGACGGAAAGGTCGGCATCGCGCGAATCCTGCATCTGAGCGGGAAGACGAGCGAAGCGGTGGTGCGGATCGAAGCGCTGCTCGCCGAACATCCGGAGTTCGCGCCCGCGCATCTGCTGCTCGCGCGATTGCACGCCGGCGAGGGCAATCTCGCCGCCGCGCGCCTCAGCTACGACCGCGCGCTGGCCCTCGATCCCACGAGCCAGGACGCGTCGTTGGAAAAGGAATTCCACGGCCGCCATCCGGAGCCCGCGAAGAACGAACCGGAGAAGGTGACCGTCGCCGGCCAGGGCTGGACGCCCGAGGGCGACGATGACGAAGACGGCGCGGCGGCGGAGATCGAGAAGCCGAAACTCACCTTCGCCGACATCGGCGGCATGGAGCCGATCAAGGAAGAGATCCGGATGAAGATCATCCACCCGCTCAAGAATCCGGCGCTCTTCAAAGCCTACGGCAAAAAAATCGGCGGCGGCGTGCTGCTCTACGGCCCGCCCGGCTGCGGCAAGACGCTGCTCAGCCGCGCCACCGCCGGCGAGATCAAGGCCAATTTCCTCTCCATCGGCATCCATCAGATCCTCGATCTCTATCTCGGCAACTCCGAGAAAAACCTCCACCAGCTCTTCGAACTCGCCCGCACCCACGCACCCGCCGTGCTTTTCTTCGATGAAGTGGACGCGCTCGCCGCCGACCGCAACGACCTCAAGCGCAGCGCCGGCCGCACCCTGATCAACCAATTCCTCGCCGAGATGGACGGCAACGTCGGCGACAACGACGGCCTGCTCATCCTCGGCGCGACCAACGCCCCGTGGCACCTTGACCCCGCATTCCGCCGCCCGGGCCGCTTCGATCGCATCCTCTTCGTGCCGCCGCCGGATGAACCCGCGCGCGTCTCGATCCTCGAAGTCATGGCCCGCGACAAGCCCGTCCACAAACTCGACGTCGCCGCCATCGCGAAGAAAACCAAGGACTTCTCCGGCGCCGATTTGAAGGCCGTCTTCGACATCGCCATCGAGCGTTCGCTGGCCCGCGCGATGACGGAAAACCGCGTCATCCCGCTCGGCACCGACGATCTGCTCAAATCCGCGAAAGACGTAAAACCCTCGACGAAAGCCTGGTTCGAGAGCGCGAAGAACTACGCCATCTATTCCAACCAGAGCGGCTTCTACGACGACGTCCTGACCTTTCTCGGCATCAAGAAATGAGCGCCGACGGTCCGCACCCGCAGCTCCTGCGCGGGCTTCAGCTCAAGGAACTCGGCCGCTACGCCGACGCGGAAACCGCCATCCGCGCAGCGCTTTCGCACGAGCCGAACGACGCCTTCGCCCTGCACCAACTCGCCGGTTGCCAGTGGCAGATCCCCGGCCGGCAGAAGGACGCGCTGCAGACGATCAACGAAGCGATCAGCATCGAGCCGAACGAACCCGAGCACCACGTCCTGCGCGCCTTCATCCTCTGCGTGCTCGACCGGCCGAAGGAAGCGCTCGCCGCCGCGCGCATGGCGCTCGGCTTCAATCCCACGGACACCGGCGCTTTCGCCGCCGAGGCCCAGGCCCATCTCCAGATGGAAAACTGGCCGCTCGCCGAGACCGCCGCCCGCCAGGCGCTCGCGCTCGATGCCGACAACTCCGCCGCCGCCAACCAGCTCGCCCAGGCGCTCCGGTTGCAAAACAAGCAGGTCGAAAACGCCGCCCACCTCGCCGGCATGCTCGCCCGCGATCCCGACGACGCGTTCACCCACGCCAACGCCGGCTGGGCCGCCCTCCAGCGCGATGAACATCGCCAGGCCGAGACCCATTTCCGCGAAGCGCTCCGCCTCGATCCCGACTTCGACTACGCCCGCGAAGGCCTGCTGAACAGCTTTCGCGCCCGCTCGCCGATCTACCGCGCCTATCTGAAATACAGCTTCGCCATGCAGCGCCTCGGCCAGGGCGCGCGCTGGGCGGTCATCATCGGCCTTTATCTCGCGGTCCGCTTTGCCGGCAAACTCCCCGGCGGCTTCGTCCTCGTCGCGCTCTACTTCCTCTTCGTCCTCTGGGTCTGGGTCGCGCGCGGCGTCGGCAATTTCATCCTGCTCTTCGACCGCTTCGCCCGCTACGCCCTGCGCCCCGCGGAGAAGACCGAAGCCGTCGCCGTCGGCGGCGGACTGTGCGTCGGCCTCGTCCTGCTCGGCATCGGCGCGGTCTTTAGCCCGATGACCCTCGTCCTCGGGCTCGGCCTGGTCGCTGCGGTTTTCCCGCTCTCGATGACCTTCACCAACGCCTCGAAGATCGGCACCTGGCTCTTCGGCAGCATCGCCGCCGTCACCCTCACCGCCGCCGTCCTCACCGCCTTCTCCGATCTCATCCCCGCGCTCCAGCCGTCGTTTCACGTCTTCGGCGTCGGCGCGTTCGGCTGCCTCGCCAGCACCTGGCTGGGCAACATCCGCGCCCTCAACCGGCGGTAAGTCGGAGGGACGCGCTCCTGCGCGCTCCCCAAACCGGAGGGACGCGCTCCTGCGCGTTCCCCAATTTTGATGCGGCCCGCGAAGTGTGGGAGCGCGCGGGAGCGCGTCCCTCCGCTCAATTCCGCCGCAGCCCCGGCGCGCGGCGCCCGAGCGCGCCGTAGATCTCCCGCCGCACCGCCGCGATCACCCGCCGCAGCGCGATGCTCCCCGCCGCCAGCACCCGGATCGCCCAGCCCCCGCGCACCAGCGCACTCACCCCGACCCACGCCTCATCGCCGTGCAGATCGTGGATGCGCTGCCAGCACCCGTGCCCCGCGAGCTGCGGCGACACCACGAAACAACTCGCGTAATACCCCTCCGGGAAACGCCCGCGCAGCGCCGCCAGCGTCGCGCTCTCCGGCGTCAGCACATACCGCTCGCGCGCCACCTTCTCCGGACCGCAGAACAGCTCCGTCTCCCAATCCAGCTCCGCAAACGCGAACACCTCCCCCGACGCCGTCCGCCCCGGCGCGATCATCTCGATCAGCAGCGCCGCGCCGCCTTCCTCGATGTGCGCCACCGTCCGCTGCCGATAGCGCGCCCCGCCCTGCGGGATGAACATCTCCGGCCAGCACTCCAGCCACGCCCCCGGCGCCACGCGGAACACCTGCTCCACCCGTGCGTTGGCGGGATCGCCATTCGGCTCAGCCTCCGCGACCCGATGCGCCCGGCTCGCGCTCGGCGCCGTCAGCAGCACCCGCGCCCCGCTTTCCACCGCCACATCGTAGCGGATGCGATCCCCCGCGAAGAGCCCCGCCGTCGGATTCGCCACATTCACCACCAGCACATCCTCCTCCTGATGCGGCTTGCTCAGATGAATCGGCGCACTGAACGACTGCTCACGGATAAACGTCCGCCCATCCCCGCCCAGCGCGCAGACGAGATCGAGATGGCCGCTTAGCGACATTGCAGAAATGACCAATGACCAATGACCAATGACCAATCGTCAGCCGCGGCGCGGGAGCGTGGAAAGCTAACAACCGCCCCAGCCACCCGCCCGCGCAGCGGCACACCCTTGGACATTGGGCATTGGTCATTGGTCATTTCAGACAAACAGCACCTCCCGCCGCAGCCACCCCAGCACCTCCTCCTTACCCTGCTCCGAGCGCAGATCCGCAAAGATAAACGGCCGCTCCCCGCGCATCAGCTTTGAATCCCGCGCCATCACCCCCAGGTCCGCCCCCACATACGGCGCCAGCTCGATCTTATTGATCAGCAACAGATCACTATGCCGGATCGCCGGCCCCCCCTTGCGCGGGATCTTATCCCCCTCCGCCACATCGATCACATAGATAAACGCCTCCACCAGCTCCGGCGAAAACGTCGCCGACAAGTTATCCCCGCCACTCTCCACCAGAATCACCTGCACATCCGGATGCGCCCGCTCCAGCGTCGCGATCGCCGCCATATTCATCGAAGTATCATCCCGGATCGCCGTATGCGGACACCCCCCCGTCTCCACCCCGATCACCCGATCCGCCGGCAGCGCCCCCTCGCGCACCAGGAACTCCGCATCCTCCCGCGTATAGATATCATTCGTCACCACCGCGATCGAAAACTCCCCACGCAACCACTGGCAAAGCCGCAACACCAGCATCGTCTTCCCCGACCCCACCGGCCCCCCGATCCCGATCCGCACCGCCTTACGAGAGTGCGGCGTCATCGGCTTTAGGGAGATAGCTCACACCCGTCATCGTCAGCAAAGGCAACACATGCGGAAGCTCGCCGGCATCGACCAGGACCAAATACGTCTTGCTGAGAATGATCCGCTCCCGCGAGCGCACCTCGTATTGCCGCCCGTCCGCCATATTGATCGCAAAAGGGATCCCCTCGCGAATAGCCGTCTCGAGAACATCATGAATCATACCGCCAAATAATAACGGCCCCGCCCTGCTGGCAAGGCCCCAGCCCTGCCGACCTCCATTTTTGCCCCCGCGCCATCACGCTGGCTCCGCCGGCCGCGTCACCACCAGCGTCACACTCCCCGCCTCATTATCCGTCGCATTGATCACATACACCTTCAGCGCCCGCGAACCACCCACCGGCAGGATTTCGGCGCGGCAGGTTTCGGCGTCCCCAGCGCGATCTGGAATTGCTCCCGCACCGTGTAGTCCATGCCGTCCGCCATGCTGATGACAAAAGGGATTCCCTCCCGGACGGCGGTTTCGACGGTAAAACGAGGCATGCCCGCACCATGCGCGACCTCCCGCTTCTTGCCAAGCCCGCCCCCCCGACCACGCATTATCTTTTTTTAATGGCTTGCCAGTGGGCGGCGCACGGGAGGAAAACCACCCGCGTATGCCTGAGCCGGAACCCCTCAGATGGAACATGACCCTGCCCAACGGGCAGCCCTTGCGGTATGGCACCCCCGGCGCCCGCTGGGGCGGCACCGTCGCCGAAGTCATGGCCGCCCTTTCACCCACCACCACCACATCCATGCCCCAGAACCTCATCTCCGCCACCCTCAGCGCCACCGACCTCGCGACCATCCTCGCCAACCTCGAAGCCAACGACGCGCTCCTGCCCTTCCTCCTCTCGCTGAGCAACGAGGACCGCAAAAAACTCTTCAAAGCCGGGGCCAAACGCGCCGGCGCCATCCCGCTCGCCGCCGCGGCCCTCACCCAGTTTCCGGAAATCTTCCCCAGCAACTTCCCCACCGCCGAGGTGACCAAAGACATCCTCCTGCGCTCCGCGGTGATGACCGTGCAGGCCGAATACAGCGCCCGCGCCGCCGCCTGTGGCGACACCCTGCTGGCCCTCAATGCCGACGCCATGCAGCACGTCCGCCAAGTCTATAAATACGTCCAGGCCGCCAAGGACACCACCCCCGGCGTGCGCCCCATTTACGAGCAAATGGCCGTCTATTTCGACCGCCCCGGCCAGCCCGACGAAGACGAAGGCGGCGCCAACCCCCCCGTCTAAAGCGCTAGAAAAGGTCTGGCCGCTTCGATAGAAGCGTCCGCAGCGGCTCCTGTCAGCGAGTAGCGTCAAATTGACGCTAAACAGCGTCAACGATGACGCTATCGAGCATCTCGCGAGACGCTCCGAACGTCTCCCGCGACGCTCCGAACGTCTCCCGCGACGCCCAAAACATCGTCCATGACGCCCCAAGCGTCTCCGGCGACGTCCCGAGCGTCATCCACGACGTTCCCAGCGTCCGTCGCGATGTTCTGCACGTCAGGCGAGACGTTCCGAGCGTCGCCGACGACGCCCTGAACGTCCCTCGCGACCCCGCCCACATCTCCCGAAGCTCCGATATTTTCTCCGATATTCTCCTCTCGTTCCTCTCGTGCCCAAAGTTAGCGCAGCGCTTTGGGGACGCCCGGCGCGGCGAGACTCTGTCTCCCGATGGACGAACGCAGACGAAGAAAGCGCCGCCGCCACGCACCGCCCTCCCCCCCGCCGAAACGGAGTTTCGCCAGCGCAGCCCGTTCCCAAAGCGCTGCGCTCACTTTGGGAACGAGATCAGAACTTGGGCTTGCCCGGCGGGGTGGAGTGCGATTGAAATGCGCCCATGAGGTTTTTCGCGTTTCCCCGATCAGCGCCGAGCGGCCGGCGCATTACTCTACAAAAACGCTTCAACATCGAAGCCCTATTTTTAGTACTTCAATCATGAAGCCTACTTCTCGTTAGGCGATGCTACGCGCTACAACATACCATGAGATATTTCTTCGCTGCTCTCGCTTGTCTCGTGTTGTTGTTCCTTTATGCAGTCGTCGCTGCCGCTATTGGCTGGAGGCACGGCGGTGGAGCGATTCCGATGATGATTCTCTTTGCGGCAATAGCCGCTACATGGATCGGCATTACCAGGAGCGCGTC
>JBBQIZ010000059.1:0-21898 GCA_038325425.1 Chthoniobacterales bacterium | reverse complement strand
AAAGCCAGCCGCCTCGATCCGATCGAAGCCCTGCGCTACGGCTAACGCGTGGACTTCGCCACCGCTCCCATCCGCCGCTCCCTGCACGACTTCACCTTTCCCGCGCTTGCGCAGGAAATGGCGGGCCTCTCCCCGGTGCATGCCCATGCGCTTTGGCGGGCCTTGCATCGCGACGCCGTAGCCGCGCTCGATCCGCAGCCCGACTTTCAAGCACCACTCCGGCGCTGGCTTGGCGACTGCGGCGCGCGTTATTTTCTCGATACTCCGGAAGTCGCCGCCGACATCCTGAGCAGCGACCAGCTCACGCAGAAGTTTCTCCTCCGCCTCGAAGACGGCCGCACCATCGAGACCGTGCTGATGAGCTTTCGCGGGCGATTCAGCGCATGCGTGAGCACGCAGGTCGGCTGTGCGATGGGTTGTGTTTTCTGCGCCACCGGGCAGATGGGATTCGGGCGGCATCTGCGGGCCGGCGAAATCGTCGGCCAGGTCCTCCTCGTCCAGCGCATCCTCCGGGCGCAGGGCGAAGCGGGCCTGCGCAACCTCGTGCTCATGGGCATGGGCGAGCCGCTCCACAATTACGACGCCGTGATGACCGCGCTCGAAATCCTGACCGACCGCCGCGGCGTCAATCTCGGACCCAGCCACATCACCATCAGCACCGTCGGCGTCGTGCCCGGCATCCTGCGCCTCGCGGAAGAAAAGCCGCCCTACAACCTCGCCGTCAGCCTCCACGGCGCGACCGAAGCCGAACGCTCCGCGCTCGTCCCCGCGAGCCAGCGCTGGCCGCTCGCCGAGTTGATCGCCGCCTGCCGCACCTACGGCGAAAAAACCGGGCGCCGCATCTTCTTCGAGTGGACGCTCATCGCCGGGAAAAACGATTCGCCCGCGCAGGCCGCGCGCCTCGGCGAGTTGCTCACCGGCCTCGACGCCCACGTGAACCTCATCCCGCTCAACCCCACCGACGGCTACGTCGGCGATCCCACCGGCACCCCGGCGGCCCAGGAATTCCAGCGCGTCCTGCAAGCCGCCGGCTTCCCCAGCACCGTCCGCCAGCGCCGCGGCATCGATGTCGCCGCCGGCTGCGGACAACTCCGCGCAACAAGGACTTCGGCAAAACCTCATGCACCGCAGAGGCGCAGAGAAGAATGAGAGTTTCGCAGAGGTAATTTCCGCCTAACCTCTGCGGCCCTCAGCGTTCTCTGCGTTCTCTGCGGTTAAGTCCGAACAGCCACTGCTCGAAACTCCATGAAACCCTTTAACACCCTCGCCCAAGTCCGCACGCCCGACGGCGCCACCCTCGCCCTCCTCGAACACGACGGCGAACACTACCTCAAGCTCAACGGCCGCCAGCTCATGAGCAGCTTCGCCACCGCCTCCGAGCTCGCCCTCGCGCAGCACTCCTGCTCCCGGCTCGGCGGCGTGCCCGAAGCCCGCGTCCTCATCGGCGGCCTCGGCCTCGGCTACACCCTCCGCCGCGTGCTCGAACTCGTCCCCAAGACGGCCGTCGTCCACGTCGCCGAACTCCTCCCCGAAGTCGTCACCTGGAACCGCGAACTCCTGCGCGACCTCAACGGCAAACTCCTCGACAACCCGCGCGTCGAAGTCTTCGTGGACGACGTCTTCAAGCTCCTCAAACGCTCCGACGCGCCGCGCTACGACGCCATCCTGCTCGACCTCGACAACGGCCCCGTCTCCATGATGCAGCCGGAAAACTCCCGCGTGTATGACCAGCAGGGCTTCGCCCGCATCACCCGCGCCCTCACGCCCACCGGCTGCGTCGCGTTCTGGTCGGCCAGCGAAGACCTCGCCTTCGTCAACCGCCTGAGCCGCGCCGGCTTCGACGTCCAGACCTACCCCGCCCCCGCGCACGAACGCGCCAAACAAGCCATCCACCGCATCTACATCGCCACGCGCCGCCCGCCCAAGCCGGAGGGCGAGGAGGAGAGCGCTCCCGCGAAGCCCGCGTGGAAACCCGCCTCGCGGCGCTAGCCCCGGAGGGACGCGCTCCCGCGCGTCTCAATCTCGGAGGGACGCGCTCCCGCGCGTCCCCAATCAGGGAGCACGCCGGAGCATGTCCCTCCGTGCCGGCGGCTCCAGCCCGCGCGGATGGCGGATCACCGCGCCGTCCCGCCGCCCCCCTTCCCCGCTGGCGCAGCCACCTCGCAAGCCCCTACCTTCCCCCTCGTCCCGCCCCGCATGCCCGTCCTCTCCTCCCAGTTTCAATCCCCGCGCTTCCTCCGCAACGGCCACGCCCAGACCATCCTGCCCGTGCTCTTCCCGCGGCGCATCCGCCTGCCGATGACCCGCGAGCGCCTCGAACTCCCCGACGGCGACTTCCTCGACCTCGACTGGGCGCGCGCCGGGCGCCCCCGCCTCGCCCTCCTCACCCACGGCCTCGAGGGCGGCTCCACCCAGACCTACATCCGCGGCCTCGCCGCCACCCTCCTCGCCGCCGGCTGGGACGTCCTCGCGTGGAACTTCCGCGGCTGCAGCGGCACCCCGAACCGCCTCCTCCGCGCCTACCACAGCGGCGACACCGGCGACCTCGGCACCGTCCTCGCCCACGCCGCCCCCGACTACCCCGCCATCGCCCTCGTCGGCTTCAGCCTCGGGGGAAACGTCGTCCTCAAATACCTCGGCGAAGCGCCCCCGCACCCTGCCATCGTCGCCGGCGTCGCCATCTCCGCCCCCATCGATCTCGCCGCCTGCGCCCGGCAGCTTGACCAGCGCTGGAGCAACCGCCTTTACCTGCGCCGCTTCCTCGTCTCCCTCGCCGGCAAGATCGCCGTCAAGGCCCGCCTCTTCCCCGGCCAGCTCGACGCCACCGGCGTCGGGCGCATGCGCAGCTTCCAGGAGTTCGACGACCGCTACACCGGCCCCCTGCACGGCTTCCGCGATGCCGCCGACTACTGGGAAAAATCCAGCGCCCGGCAATTCCTCCCGCGCATCACCCTGCCGACGCTCCTCCTCCAGCCGCAAAACGACCCCTTCCTCGCCCCCAGCGCCTACCCCTGGGCCGAAGCCGAAGCCAGCGCGCACCTCCACCTCGAAGCCCCCGAGAGCGGCGGTCACGTCGGCTTCCTCGACCTCACCCACGGCCTGCAACCCTGGAGCGAACGCCGCATCGCCGAGTTCCTCGACGACGGTCTGCGCCGGGCCCCGTCGACGGCGGCGCGCTGACTTTCCTGACGAGCAAGGGCTGCTGGTGCCGGGGGGCGGTGGCCAGCTACCGGGTGTAGGTGATCCTGTCTTCGGGGAACGAGGCCGGGAGCCCGACGGCGGTGGTGGCCCGTCCGGCGTAGCAGGGCGCAGGGCGCCGGGCCGCGGGGTGGAAGGATTCGCTGGAGATTCTGCGCGTTCGCGAGTAACGAAGGCGCCCGCCAACCACTTCGAATCCCATGCTTACGATCCGCAATCTCAAGAAAAGTCACGGTGGCCGCGTCCTCTTCGAGGAGGCGGCTCTGCAGGTGAACTACGGGGAGCGCGTCGCCCTCGTGGGACCGAACGGCGCGGGCAAATCGACGCTTTTCAACATCATCCTGAAGACGGAGGAGGCGGACGCGGGCACCGTGGAGCGCGATGAGTGGACGATGATCGGCTATCTGCCGCAGGAGGCGGAGGTGTCGGGCGATGAGACGGTGATGGATCTGGCGACCGGTCGGGCGGGTGAAATCCCGGCGCTGGAAAAGCGGCTGCACGCGCTGGAAAAAGCGGGCACCGTGGACGGTCCGGAATATCTGGAGGCGCACGCGAAGCATGAGGCGCTGTGCAATCCGCAGGTGGAGGCGAAGGCGAAGAAGATGCTGGCGGGGCTGGGCTATGGGGACAACGACTTCGACCGGCCGGCGAAGGAACTGAGCGGGGGCTGGGTGATGCGGGCGCATCTGGCGCGGCTGTTGGTGATGGAGCCGGACTTGCTGATGCTCGATGAGCCGACGAACCACCTGGACCTGCTCTCGCTGCTCTGGCTGCAAAATTACCTGAAGAACTACTCGGGCGCGGTGCTGCTGATCTCGCACGATCGGCAATTCATGGATGAGATCGTGGAGACGGTGTACGAGATCAATGAACGCCGGCTGAACAGCTACACCGGTAATTACACGGCGTTCCTGGAACAGCGCGAGGCGGCTTACGAACAGCAGAACACGGCCTACAAGAATCAGCAGAAGGAGATCGCGAATCTGCGGGAGTTCTACGATCGGTTCCGGCAGGTGGCGTCGAAGGCGTCGCAGGCGATGAGCAAGCTCAAGCAAATCGAGCGCATGGAGCTGATCGAGAAACCGCTGCCGCCGAAGAAGCCGTTCCGCTTCCAGATTCCGCAACCGCCGCGCAGCGGAGCGCAAGTCATGGCGCTGAACGGCATCCACATGGCGTACGGCAGTAACGTGGTTTACCAAGGTCTCGACGCCAGCGTGGAGCGCGGCGAACGGACCGTGCTGGTCGGCCCGAACGGCGCGGGTAAATCGACGTTGCTGAAGATTCTCGCCGGCGTGCTGGAATTTCAGAAAGGGGAACGCAAGCCGGGGCTGAATGCGAAGATCGGTTACTTCAGCCAGCACCGCTCGGCGACGCTCGATGCTCACAAGACGGTGCTTCAGGAGGTCATGGACGCCAACGGCACGCTCAGCGAAAACGAAGCGCGCGGCATTCTCGGGTCGTTCCTCTTCCGCAAGGAGGAGATCTACAAAAAGACCGAGATCCTGAGCGGCGGCGAGAAGACGCGGCTGAACCTGATCAAGTTCCTTGTCGATCCGCCGAACCTGCTGCTCATGGACGAGCCGACGACCCACCTCGACATCCACACCGTGGAGTCGCTGATCCTCGCGCTGGAGCACTACGAAGGCACGCTCGTCTTCATTTCGCATGACGTGCATTTCATCCGCAAGCTCGCGACCAAGGTGTTGCACGTGAACGCCGGCACCGTCCGCGCATATCCCGGCGGGTACGACTATTTCCTCGAAAAAACCGGCTCCCTGGGCAACGAACGCGCCGCGCTGACAGCCCAATAATCCACCGTCCTACGTGGCTTTGGGCAAGGTTGGAAGAAGACGTAAAAAGACGCAATTTACTCTCGCCAGTTGGCTTTTCACGACCAACTATCCCGCCCCGTGAGACCAGAAACGCTCCAATCCCTGAGCGTAGGAATTGTGTTCATCGGCCTTCTCCTCGCCGCGCTGGGCGGATTTGGGACCTTCCATTTCGGACAGCGAGCAGCGCGGCGGGACGACGGACAGCGCACCGCAACGATGCAGACGCTCGCCGAAGTCGTCAACGCGCTGCGGGATGAACAGAGCGGACTGCTCGCGCGGGTGACGGTCGTCGAGACCAAGGTCGCGGAACCACCGACCTCGCTCCTTGCCGCGGCGCCCACCTCCAGTCCACCACCGGCGATGTTCTTCCCTGTCGTTTCTTCGCCGAGCGCGGCCGCACCCGCCGTGCTGCCGCTGGCCCCTGCCCCGGCGCCGGCGATGCCCGACGTGCTGCGGCCCCATCTGCCGCCCATCGCCTCCGGGCCGGGACCGACTGAGGAAGAGGAGGCCCCGACTGCCGCGCTCAAGCCGTCGAAATCGCCGTTCCCCACCGCGCCGGCGACCGGGCCGACCGTCGCCGCCCGCGAGGAAGACGGGCCGCTGACTTTTCAGAAACGCCTCCGGCTGATCAAGCGCCTCCGCAGCCATCCCCAACACAGCATCGTCATCCGCGCGGCGGCGGAGAATGCGCAGGCGGTGAAGCTCGCCATCATGCTGAAGACGGTGTTCCGCGAGGCGGGTTGGACGGTCGGCGAAATCGAAATGGTCAGCCGGCCGCTGCCGGCGCATACGCTGCTGCTTTCCACCGGCGTCTTTCCGCCGCCGAAGGAATTCGTCGCCGCCTATGCCGCGCTCGCCGGGACCGGCTTTCTCGTGACCAGCGATCTCGATCCGAATCAGGGCAAGGAGCGGGTCGTGGTGTCGGTCGGGCCGATTCGCTAAAGCGCCGGGATCAGTGCTTCTCAAGTCCGGAGGGGCCCGCCATAGTCGCGGCGATGAAAATCGCCTCCCTCCTCGCCACCCTCATGCTCACCGCCACCATCGCCGCGTTCGCCGCCGAGAAAGACACGCGCGTCTTCGAGATGCGCACTTATTACGCCGCGCCGGGCAAACTCGACGACCTGCACGCGCGCTTCCGCGATCACACGACGAAGCTGCTCGGGAAACACGGCATCGAGGATCTCGGCTACTGGGTGCCGATCAAGAACACCGAGAACAAGCTGATGTTTGTCCTCAGCTACCCCAGCCGCGAAGCGCGCGAGACGGCGTGGAAGGCCTTTGGCAGCGATCCTGATTGGATCAAGGCGAAGGACGCCTCGGAAGCCAACGGCAAACTCGTGGACAAGGTCGAGCAGCGCTTTCTCTCGGCCACGGATTTTTCGCCGGTGATCAAGACCTCGAAGGACGCGGGCGAGCGCGTCTTTGAGCTGCGCACCTACACCACGACGCCGGGCAATCTGCCGCTGCTCTTCGCCCGCTTCCGCGATCATACGGTCGGCCTTTTCGCGAAACACGGGATGACGAATCTCTTCTACTGGCAGCTCCTGCCCGATCAGGCCGGCGCGGAGAACACGCTCATCTACCTGCTCGCGCACGCCAGCGAAGATGCCGCCAAGGCGTCGTTCCTCGCGTTCCGCGCCGATCCCGAATGGGTCGCCGCGCGCAAAGCATCCGAGGAAAAGGGCGGCGGTTCGCTGACCGTCCCGGACGGCGTGAAGTCGGTCTTCCTCAAGGCCACGGACTACTCGCCGACGCGCTGAGGCGAGCGGAGGCGATTTTTTCCGCCCGCACTCCACGCCGGGGAGGCCGCACGCTTAGCCGCCTCGCTGCGCGCTCCGCGCCGCGGTCCGGACCAGCCACACGCACAATCCTCCCGTCACGAAGAGCAGCGGGAGCAGGCTGCGGCGTTGCTGCGGGAAGAGGAATTCGCCGACGTTAAAGGAGTTCCAGTCCGCTCCGACCGAGTTCGCCGGGAAGAAGGTGAAGGTGAGCAACCCGTCGCAGATGCCGATGGGATTGATCGACACCGGGCCCTTCATCGCGCCGAGGATCATCGGGCTGGATTCGCCCCGGGCGATGGTCCCGCGCAACTCCTCTTCCAGGGCCTGGATCTGCGCCGGCCGCTCGGCCTCGGGCACGCCCTCGGCCTCGAGTTCGAGGGCCCGGTTTTCCAGGCGGACGGCAATGAGCGCATCGAGCACCGGCCACGCGCGCCCGTAGGCGAAGATCGGCCACGCGTATTCACCGACGATCTGACACCAGAAATCGTCCTTGCGATGCGCGTCGTCGATCCGGGCGTGGCCCCCGACGGCGAGCGAGTTTTGCGCGTCGGTCGCGGTCAGGAGGGTCTGGTGGACGACGGAAATAATGGCCAGCGCGCCCGTGAGGATGCGGGAAAAGCGGTTCCGCGAAAACGCGACGACGAGCGGCAACGCCAGGAAAGGCAGGCCCGGCACGAGGTAGCGCGGCCCGGCGGAGAAGCCGCCGTGGTAGCCATTGAAGCTGGCGTTCACGAGGAAGAAGAAGGCGAAGATCCCCAGGCAGAGCCGCGCTTCCGCGACGTAGGTCTTTTCGCGCAGCCAGACGTAGAGACCGTAGAAGCTCATGATCAGGACGGGCGCGAGGAAGAAAATGCCGCGATAGGGCGACACGGAGATGAGCCCGGCGACGTACATGCTCGGCATTTGGAACATCCCAAGCGCGCCGCCCTCGACTTTGAAGAGCGGGTTCTGGAAGTCGGTGTTGAGCGTGAACGGCGAGCCGAAGCACATCCAGCCATACCAGCAGATGAGCAGGAAGGGCGGCACCACGCCGAGGCTGTAGAAGAGCGCGGCGCGCCAATTGGCCCGGCGCGCCGAACCCGCCGGGAGCGTGGCGAGCAGCGCGTAAAGGCCGAGGAACATTCCGGCGACGGCCGCGAGGTAATTGGTGATCGCGGCGATGCCCGCGCACAGTCCGGCGAGCGCCAGGAGCAGCGTCGGCGCACGCTCTTCCCCGCGCACCCGCCACAGGCAGTAGAACGCCATGATGAGGAAAGCGGCGGTCAGGCTGTGATCGAACAGCAGCGTGGCGAACGGGAAGAAAGTCGTCCCGAAAGCGAAGGACAAAGTCGCAAGCAACGCCGGCAACATCGCGCCGCCGGCGAAGGCGCGCGCGAGCCGAAAGAAAAGTACGCAGCCGATCGCCGAGATCAGCCCCACGCTGAGGACGGAGGTCAGCCACGCATTGACCGTGAGCGGCCACCAATGATCGGGATTCACGCCCAGCCAGCGCTCGAGGTGGTAGATGACAAAGTACGCTGGCACCGCGAGGAAAGACGTGCCGGGCGGTTTGTTCGGATGGAAGTGGCCGGTCCACGGCACATAGCCGATGTCGCCGGTGTTCAGCTCCTCGACCATCGCGACGTTCTTCACGCCGGGCGCGGGCGGCGCGTCATTGACCGGGAAAAGATTCCACTCCATGTCCACCCACGAGAGTCGGCGACGCTCGCCCTCCCACTCGTATTCCGCGTGAGTCAGCGGCAGCCGCACGAGTTCGTGAGTGTCGGGCGAAGCAGGGTCCCACTTGTAGATAAGGAAATCATCGATCGCGAAGCGGCCCTGCTCGACGATCGCGCGCACCTCGGCGAAACGCGCGTTCTGATTCCACCCGCCGCCCTGGTTGAAATAACCGAAGGCGAAGAAGCAGGCGAAAAAGAGCAGCCACTCGAAACGTCGCTGGGAGTTCAGCGGCGACGAAAATGGCGGCGTGGAGGAATCATGCGGAGCGTGCAAAGTGCCGGAGAAAATGGCCGGATTGGCCCGCGAGCGGAATCTTTTTTGCAACCGCGCGCGGCGGATGGTTTTCTGCCTTACGCGCGCCCGCGTCTCCCCGTCACCCCCTCCATGAAAATCCTCCCCGCTCTCCTTGCCCTCGGCCTGCTCGCCACCGCTCCTCTGCTCGTCGCCCAAACCAACGCCTCCGAGAAAGGCGGCGAGAAAACGAAAGACCGCGCGCTCGTCCCGATCGAGGACGTGGCCGGGCTGCCGCGGGTGCTGCTGATCGGCGACTCGATTTCCATCGGCTACACGCTGCCCACCCGCGAGCTGCTCGAGGGCGTCGCGAATGTGCATCGCATCCCGGTGAACGGAAGTTCGAGCGACATCGGGCTGGCGAAGCTCGACGCGTGGCTGGCCACCGGCGGCGCGGAGAAAAAGTGGGACGTGATCCATTTCAACTGGGGCCTGCACGACCTCAAATACTGGAAGGACGGCAAGCTGGATCCTGCGGGCCAACAGTTGGTTCCGGTCGCGCAGTATGAAAAGAATCTGCGCGAGATCGTGGCGCGGCTGAAGAAAACGGGCGCGAAGCTGATCTTCGCCACGACCACGCCGGTGCCCGCGGGCAGCGGCGGCCGGGTGGCGGGCGACGAGGTGAAATACAACGCCGCGGCGGTGCGGGTGATGAACGAGGAAGGCGTCGCGATCGATGATCTCCACGCTTTCGCGACCCCGCAGCTCGCCAAAATCCAGCGCCCGCAGAACGTCCATTTCAGCACCGACGGCAGCGCCGTGCTCGCCGGCGGGGTGGCCGCGGAGATCAAAAAAGCCCTGGGTAAGTAATGCGCCTCGTCCTCGGTTTGTTCGTAAGTCTGCTGGCCGGCGGCGGCGCGGGCCGATGACAAAAAGGGTTTGGCTTTCGGATAATCCGCCGCATCAGTGCGCGTCCACCTGCTCTCTTTCATGACACCGCTCCGCCCGATCCTTCTCTCCCTGCTGCTGGCCGGCGCCGGCGCCCTCCCGGCCCACGCCGACACCCCTCCCCACCAGCGCATCTTCGTCACCGCGCACAGTTTCATGATCTTCACCGCGCAACTCCTGCCGCCGATGGCGCAGGCCGCGGGACTGCCGACCGTTCCCATCGGCCAGCAGATGATCGGCGGCTCGCGCGTTCTCCAGCATTGGAATTTACCCGGCGATAAAAACCGCGCCAAAGCCGCACTGCTCGCCGGCCAGGTGGACGTGCTCACGCTTTCGCCGCACATCCTGCTGCCGGATGAAGGCATCGATCGTTTCACCAAACTCGGCCTCGAAAAGAATCCGCAGCTGCGCGTCCTCGTGCAGGCCTCGTGGCCGGCGCGCGACGGGGTGCTCGACCGCCCCTTCCGCAACGCCGAGCGCAACACCTCCACGCTGCAGAGCCTGCGCACGATGCGCGCCGGCCATCGCAGCCGCTGGCTCGACAGCCTCGAAGCCCAGGTCCGCGCGCTCAATGCGAGCGTCGGTCGCGACGCCGTTTTCATCGTGCCCGTGAGCGACGCCGTTTTTGCCCTGCGCGAACGCGTCGCCGCCGGGACCGCGCCGGGCCTGATGCAGCAGACCGATCTCTTCCGGGACGATCTCGGCCATGCGAACGCACCGCTCGCCATGCTCGTCACCTATTGCCACTTCGCCGTAATCTACCAGCGCAGCCCGGTCGGGCTGCCCGTGCCCCCCGACTACGCGCGTTTTCCGCAAGCCGCCGAACTCAACCGCCTCCTGCAACAACTCGCATGGGACGCGGTTTCCAATTATCCGCTGAGCGGCCTGCCGGTCGCCGCTCCGGCCGCGGCAGGACAGTAAAACGCCACGCTCCGGCCAACGATCGGCGCGAGTCGCAGCGAGGCTCGGCGCTTACTTCCCGGCGGACGCCGTCTGGTTGAAGTAGATCTTCACATTCTTCGTCGCACGCCCGGCGGCGACGATGTCGAGTTTCCTGTCGCCGTCGAGATCGGCGAGCATCAGGTCTTCGCACGCCATGCCATCGGGATCGATGACCGTCTCGCGCCACTGCTCGCCCTTCGCATCGAGCGGCGCCCAGAGGGCGAGGCCGATCGAACTGCCGGGCGCACCCGGTTTTCCGCGCCAGCCGACGACGATCTGATCGGACGCCGTGAGATGGGCGAGACCGCCGAGCAGGTTGCCGCAAGCAAGCGCGTGACCGTCCACGAGTTTGTCGGTCAGGACGCGCCGGACCAGCGGCGAGGATTTGTCGGAGGTCGCCTGCGGAAGATAGACGGCGAGCGCGTTGCCGTGCATCGGCTCCACCGTCGTGATGAATTGCAGGCCCGCGGCGAGCGACCCGACACGCACTTCACCGACTCCCGCAGACTGTTCGCCGACGATCGGCGGGCTGGTTTTTTCCCACTCGCTTTTCGTCCGGCGGAAGGCCATCAAGCCCTCCCGCCCGCCGATCAGGACTCCATCGGCGGGACCGCCCCCAGCCACGGACAGGCGACTGAAGTTGTGCGTCATGTGCAAGTGATCGGCGACGATTTCGGCGCGCCACGGCATCCGCGGGTCGGCGGGAGGGTGATAGAGGAGCACCTTCACCGGCAAACCTTCGCCGTTCTTGTTGCCGCGCCCGTGGAGCGGCGCGACGAGCAGCCCCCAGCGCAGTGCTTCCTGGCTGGCGTTCGGCGCACCGGCTGGGCCGCGCGATTGGGGCCCGACTTTGATCCAGCGCATGCGGTGGGTGGTGGGCTCGACTTCCGGAAATTTGATCGGCGTCCACGGCTGGGTGCGGTCGGCCGGGGCTTGGAGGTAAAAGACGGCGCCGCTCTTTTCGGTGTCGCCGGGGTTCCACTCCGCCCCGACCGCGACCTCGGCCTTGCCATCGCCGTCGATGTCCTGCGCAGCGATGCAGACGTTGTCTTTCTCGGTCAGGTTTTCGGCGAGGAGATGTTTCGTCCAGGCCGCCGGATCGCCCGCCTTCTCCGGGCCGGGGTTGCGATACCAAACGAACTGCTTTTTATCGGCGAGGAGGATGTCGGGAGCCTTATCGCCGTCGACGTCAGCGATGGCGAGGCCGTAGCCGATCTGGATGCGGGCGTCGAGAGTGACGGCGCGGAACTGGGGAATGGGCGGTTCGGCAGCGAGGGCGGAAGCCGCCAGGCAGAGCGGGAGGAAGCGGAGGGTTTTCATGGAAGTGGATTGCGTCGGGAGAGCGCCGCGGTTTTGGAGGGGAAAATGTGTCTTCCCCCGGCCCGCGGTAGGCGTTCATTTTCGACGGCGGCAGCGGACGACACGCGGACCAGTCATCAGGACTTGGAAAGCTCGTCGGCGATGGCCACGAGTTTTTCGCGGACGCCGGGAACGAAGGAACGCGGGCGGTGGACGGCGCAGAGGGAGAGGCCGTTGCGCTCGAAAAAGCTGACGGAATATTGCTCTCCATAGAGCGTGAAATGCTTCAGGGAGCCGATCGGCATCCGGCCTGCGGCTTCACCCACCCGGGGCGCGAGACCGAGGAGCGCCGCGAGGTCAAAGCCTTCCGGGAGGCGGCCACCGGTGCAGGCCTGGTCGCGAGTGGCGATGACACAGGCGTGGACGCCAGGGAGTTGCGCGGCGAGACGGCTGATCCGGGAAAGATCGAGCACTTCGTCGGTCATGAAAAGTGCCTGCAGCGCATCCTGATCGAAACGTCGCAACGGCAGCGCCGGCGGCGGCAGCGTGTCCGACGAGTGCGAATTGGGAATAAACCGGGGCAGCGCCAGCAGCGGCGCCCGCTCCTCATCGGAGGGTCCGGCTGGTGTCGGCTCGCTCTTTACTGATGGCGGTTCGTCTGGGACCGTTTTCGGCTCCGCCACCGGCTCCCAATCGGGCACCACCTTCAATGGACGATCGGCGAATTGCCCTTCCACCATGAACACAATGGAGTTGGTCGGCGCCTCGACCGGCACGTCGGCGGGAAGCGGACCAGAGTCCGCAGCAGGCTCGTCTCCCCGGACGACCACTGGAGTCACGCCAACCGAAGGGATCGAGATCCGCTCGGGAGCGGAATCTTCGGCGAACTTACCCTCAAGTTCGTTCGCCTCGGGTTCGGCGGCCACCGGCTCACTCTCGTCGGGCGTTTCGATTGCTTGAGTCGGAGACTGGGGCGGGACTTCCGAGATCTCGATGAGCGGGGCGGCGTTCGTCAGCGCCGACTCATCGGGCGGCACCAAAGCCTCCGAGAAGTCGATACTGATGATCGTCGGACTGCTCGCCGGCTGCGTTTCGGCGACGGTCTCTCCGTTCAGGAGAATCTCCGCCGGAAGTGACTCGTTCGGCTTATCCTCGGAATGGGTTTCGCGGTCCAGCGACACCGCCTCTACTTCGGAAGGCCTTACGAAAATATTCTCCTCTTCCGCCGTAACTTCAGGAGCAATTGCCTGCGTGTCATTCGGTTGTAAATTTTTCACCTCGTCCACCGGGGTCATCGGTGTCGGTGGAAAGCCGAAGATGGGAGGCGGCAGGATGATGAACGGCCGCGCCCACTGCGGCGCGGGGATCATCTGGTTGGCTTCCGCAAAAACAGCCGCCGAGTTCCCTTCAACGGCGGGCGCGGCAGCGGATTCGTCTTTCGACACCGGCACCGTTTCGACCTTCTCGTCCTTCCACGGAACCGCCACTTGCTCGTCGTCGACTTGGATATCCGGACGCGAATCAGCAGGGGCATCCAAATCCGGACACAGCGGAGTGATCAACTGCGAAGCGGAGGCGAGATCTCCGACGGGCGGCTCCGCCGGTTCTGAGATCGCAGCTCCGAGAGCGTCACCCACCGGGAGATCGGCCGGGATGAACTCATTTCTCGGCGAGTCAGACTCCGCCGACGACGTGGTCGGGACGAGCGAAGAGGCGTTCTCCGCCGGCTGTAGCGGAGCGATCGCGATGACCTCCGGCGGCTCCGTTTCTCCCGGAATGATGACCGGCGGTGGCGGGACGTAAACGTGGAAAGCAGACAGATCGAGGGCAGGCACGGTGGCGGGCGCGGTTTCTAATGGGGAAGATTCTGAGGCGACGGGCTCCACGACCGAGGTCTCTTTAGTTTCGTTCACGGGTTCAAGCTTCTCCTGATCGAACGCAGCCGCGCCCGCCTCCAAGTCCGCGACGGCGGGTCGTTTTTCTTCAAGGGGCGCCGACGCCGCCGCGCCTTCGGCAGGAGCGAGGAATTGCATCGGAGGGTTGGCGGCGGCGCGGGCCGCGGCGACGGGATCGGGCAAATTCTGGAACACTTCCTCCAGCGGGATCGGGACTTTTACGCCGATCCGGGGGGTGAAGTATTTTTGATACGAGAAGGGCAGCGCGGCCACGAAGCGGACGGCGCTAATCTCGACATGACCCATGCCCAACTGGCGGTCAATCGGCGCGAAAGGCAGCGTAATCCGCACATTATCCGGCACCTCCGGCAGGTCGCTGACGATGATTTCCGCGGGGCATTCTCGGAGAATCGCCGCGAGACTGAGATGGATTCGTTCGCCTCCGGATTCGTTTTCGACCACTTCCGGCGGGATCGCGCTTGGGACGTTCGTTTCTGCAAAACCCGTTTCGGCAACGCTCGCGGCCGGAGTGATCGGTTCCGCACCACTCGTTTTCACCGGCGCCGCGGGCGGAGCGCTCTGGCTGATCGGCAGGAAAGGTTCGCCGATGTCCGCGTCCGGCGTTTCGACCGTCGCCGTCTCGGATACCGCTTCGGGGAGCGGGGCGGATTCTGCGACCGGCGAAGGAGCAGGCGCGGCTGGCTCGGGCGCGGGTGACGAGGGAACGGCCTCTTTCGCGGCTTCCATCGACCTTGGCATCGCAACCGCATCCACCTCATCCGGAACGGGCGCGGTTTCAGCCGGAGTTTCCTCCGGCGCCGCGATTTCGGGCGCTTTGGCGTCTGGAGAAACCGGAGCCGGGACTTCGGGAGCGCTGGACGCGTCCGGCGCCGGTTCTTCGTTGGGCGGTGTATCGACCGGCGACGGTTCCGCATCCTTGGGAGTCGGGGCGACGGCGTCCTCGACGGGTTTGAGTTCGATCACCGACTCGGCCGGAGCGTGCTGAAAACGCAAGGTTTCCCGCGCGGGCTGGAGGGTCTGAGCCGCCTCCCCCGAAGGTTCCAGCCGAATCTCGGAATCGGGCTCGGGATGCAAGGTTTCGACGACCGGCGGCGCGTTCGCCGGACGCGGCGCGCGTTCGCTGGAGAGGCCAGACGGGCGGGACCGCAGCAAGCCGATTTGCTCGACGAGTTTTTGCAGCGGCAACCGCACTTCGGTGTCTTCGTCGGGGCTGATCTCCTTGACGAAGATGTCCGGCAGCAATTGCGCGATGCGGGAAAGCGGCACCGCCGCGCGTCCGCGGGCGATGTCGGACGACAGATCGTTGATGCTGAAACGAAGCTCCCGCTTTGGATCATGCGCCCCACTTTTGAGATACGGAGTCGGAATGCGCGACAGGACGTCGCCGAGGACGAGAACGATCTCGTCAGCCGCGGGCGGGGCGGGCGGCGCGCCGAGTTTGCGTACCCCGGAAACGGCACCCGACTTGCCGGGCGGCGTCAGCGGCGTCGCGCCGCGGGGCACAAAGCTTTTCGGGTGCAAAAACACCGACGGATCCGCCCGATCGGGCGGAATGCTCCGTGCCGCGGCTTCGGAGCTGCTCTCTTCGCTGGGCGGGGATTTCGATTTGAAGAGGTGGTCGAATAATCCCATGAGGGCGTTAGTGATCTTCGGCGGTGACCCGCAAAATTTCCTCCAACGTCGTAATGCCCTCGCGAGCTTTGTCAATGCCGACCATCCGCAGCGTCTTCATTCCTTCGCTGACCGCCTGATTTTTGATCACCGCCGCCGAGGCACGTTTGACGATCAGCCGGCGGATCGTCTCGGAAACCGGCAAGACCTCGATGATCGCCGCGCGGCCCATGTAACCGCGGCGCTTGCAGCGGTCGCAGCCGGCGCCCTGATAAAAGGTGGTGCCGTCGTCTTCGATCTCCAGCTTGGCGAGCAGTTCGGGTTCGGGCTGGAATTCCTCGCGGCAGTTCGGGCACACGCGGCGCACCAGACGCTGGGCGCAGGTCAGCAGGAGCGAGGAGGAAATCAGGAACGGCTCGATCCCCATGTCGTCGAGCCGCGTGATCGCGCCCGCGGCGTCGTTCGTGTGCAGCGTGGAAAGCACCTGGTGACCGGTGAGCGCTGCTTTCACCGCGATGTCGGCGGTTTCGTTGTCTCGAATTTCACCGATCATCACGATGTCCGGATCCTGCCGGAGAATGGAGCGCAGCGCATCGGCGAAGCTCAGGCCGATGTCCGCTTTGACCGCAACCTGGTTGATGCCCTGGAGCTGATACTCGATCGGGTCTTCGACGGTGACGATGTTGTATTCGGGGCTGTTGAGCTCGCTGAGCACGGAATACAGCGTGGTCGTTTTGCCCGAGCCGGTCGGACCGGTGACGAGGATCATCCCGTGCGGCGCATCGACGGCCTTTTTGAAAGTGCCGAGCGTGTATTCGTCCATGCCGAGCTGGTCGATCGAGCCGGAGAGCGCGCCTTTGTCGAGCAGACGGATGACGATCTTTTCGCCATAAACCGTCGGCAGAATGGAGATACGCAGATCGACTTCCTTGCCCGAGACGCGGATGCGGAAACGGCCATCCTGCGGCAGGCGGCGCTCGGCGATGTCGAGGCCGGCGAGAATCTTGATGCGCGAGGCGATCGGGAGCTGCAGCGCCTTCGGCGGCGAACTGGCTTCGATCAGCGAACCGTCCACGCGGTAGCGCAGCTTGAACTGCTTCTCGAACGGCTCGAGGTGAATGTCCGACGCCTTTTCCTTGAGCGCCTGGACGAGAATCAGGTTCACGATCTTAACGACCGGCGCGTCCTCGCTTTCCACCGCCAGCCGATCGAGATCAATCTCCTCGCGGTTGACCTTCACCTCCTCGACGTTGGCCGCGTCCTGCGCCGCGTCCTTCAAGACCTGATCCATCTGCGAACTGGCGCTGCCGACGCCGCTCAGCGCCTCGGTCACCGCCCGTTCGGTCGTGATCATCGGCACGATTTCCATCTTCGTCCGCTGGCGCAAATCGTCGAGCGCGAGCACGTTCAACGGGTCCGCCATGGCCACGAAGAGCTTGTTTCCGAGGCGGCAGACCGGCGCGAGTTTGTACTGCCGCGCCATGTCCTTCGGCACCAGATCCTGCACGTCTTCCGGCACGCGGACCTTCGAGAGATTGACCGGCGGGACGTCGAGGCAGCGGCCCATGGAAATGACCATGTCCTGCTCGGTGACGTATTGCTTGTCGGTCAGCAGCTTGAGCAGACGACCGCCCTGCTTTTTCTGCAGGTCCATCGCCTCCGCGAGCTGGCTCGGGAGGAGAAGACCGTCCTCGATGAGGACATCGGCGATGCGTTCGCCAAAGGATTTAATGCTCATTTTTCCAGCCGGTAGGTTTCGCCGAGCGCCTTGAAAATGGCCTGCGGCGAGGCGAGATGCCATTGCACGTTATAGTCGAGGAGCTGCTGCGCGGCTTCCTTGCCGAGCGCATCGAAGGGATTGGCCATCGCGATCATGACCGTGCGGCTGAGGATATCGAAGGGGAGCATCAGCCGGCCGATGGTCAGACTCTCGGGCAGCATCTTCACGATGGAACGATCGACGTCGTAATGCTCGATCGGGATGTAGGCAAATTTCGAGCGGTCGATGATGCTGGACATCAGCGCATCCTGCTCGATCGCGCCGCGCCGGCAGATTTCGTCGATCAACGAAGTCGCGAGCACGTTCGGCGCGAGATCCTTGTTTTTCTTCGTCACCCGCTCGAGCGCGGAACTCACCACCTCCTCCGTGACGAGCCGATGCTGGATGAGGAATTTGGCGAGCGCTTCGTTGCCGTCGTCCGTCAGCGACAGATTCAACGCTTCACCGCCGGTGGCCAGCCGCATGCCGCTGCTGGCGCCATCCGGGCGCATCGTCGCCGGCGTGGCCATCAGCGTTCCGCCATCCGTGATCACCGAGCGGAAATCGAGACTGATGCTGCCGCCGAGCGCACCATTGGGCGCCGCCGTCATCGCCGCGGGCTGTGCCGGCTTTAATTGCCCGCTCTTGTGGAGCTTGTCCTCGACCTCCCCCAGCGCCGCGATCACTTCCGGATTATCCGGCTCTTTTTGGAGGATGCCTTCGTATTCGAGCATCGCCGCAGAAAATTGGCCCAGCTCCACGTAGATATCCGCGAGCTTGCGCGCCGTGGTCAGCGCTTCCTTCATCTTGCCGACGCGCTGGTAGGCGTCCTTGAGGATGTCGAGCGACTGGCAGTCCTGGGGGTTGGCCTGCGTGATGACCTCGAACATCTCGATGGTCTGTAGAATTTGCTCGTGCTCCTCCGAAGAGAGAGACGGCGGGCTGATGGCGGCGCTCAACATAGGCTGATCGCAATCTAAGCTAGTCGCGTGCCGATCGCCCCCAGGCTCCGATAATTGAGAAAATTTGCCGTTAAAAATCTCGTTGCACCGGCCAAACCGCGCGTTTAATACGACCCGCGTGAAACTTACCCAGCATTGGTGGCACATCTAGACGGGCCCACGGCCGGCGCCTCGCGCGCCGCCGGGTCGTCGCCATCCGCGCGCCGAACTTTCGCCCGATGATTCCTTCCGAATCGTCGGGCTTTTTCTTTTTCACCATCTTCACCTCGCACCGCCATGAATCTCCCACCGCTCCAATACAACGCTGACGGCCTCATCCCCGCGATCGTCCAGGACGCCTCCACCCGCCGCGTCCTGATGATGGCCTGGATGAACGCCGCCTCGCTCGAAGCCACGCTGAGCACCGGCTTGATGAACTACTGGAGCCGTTCCCGGCAGAAGTTTTGGATCAAGGGCGAGACCAGCGGCCACACCCAAAAGGTCATCCGCTGGGCCGTCGATTGCGACGCCGACACCCTGCTCTTTGAAGTCGAACAAATCGGTGGCGCCTGCCACACCGGCTTCGCGAGCTGTTTCTTCCAGACGTTCACCCCGGACGGAGCGCCGCTGGAGATCACCGAAGAGAAACTTTTCGATCCGGAGAAAACCTACTCCTTCAAATGACCACGCCTCTCCAGCCCACGCTCGCCGAATTTCGCGAGCTGGCCCAACGCGGGAACACCATTCCCATTTACACCGAACTCATCGCCGACGCCGAGTCGCCCGTCTCCGCCTTCCAGAAGATCGACGACGGCGGCTACTCGTTCCTTTTTGAATCCGTCGAGAAGAGCGACCAGGCGGGCCGTTATTCGTTCGTCGGCGCGCAGCCGCGCCTCACCTTTGAGAGCCGGGGCCGGACCATTCGCATTTCCGAGGCGGGTGAAGTGCGTGAGTTCGAGACCGCGCGCGACCCGCTCCACGAACTCGAAGCGCTGATGAGTCGCTTCACCTTCGTCCCCTCGCCCGCGCTCGCCGAAGCCCGCTTCGCTGGCGGCGCCGTCGGTTATCTTGGTTACGATGTCGTCCGTTTCTTCGAGCCGACAATCCCCGCCGCGCCGAAGGACGAACTCGGCCTGCCCGAGAGCTTCTTCTTCCTCGCCGAAACGCTCCTCATCTTCGATCACCGCACCCGCCGCCTCCGCATCGTCGCCAATGCCTTCATCGAAGAAGGCACCGATGCCAACGCCGCCTACGCCATCGCCGCGGCGAAGATCGAAGCCCTCGCCGCCAAACTCGCCCAGCCCACGCAACTCCCCACGATCTTCGTCGATCGCGAGCCCGAACCCCTCACCCCGCGCGCCAATACCACCCGCGAGGAATACGAGCGGATCGTCCGCGAAGGGCAGGAATACATCCGCGCCGGCGACGTCTTCCAGTTCGTCCCCTCGCAGCGCTTCGAGACCGACTACACCGGCGACCCGCTCACCCTCTACCGCGCGCTGCGTTACGTGAACCCGTCGCCCTACATGTTCTGCCTCAAATTCGCGGGCGCCTTCTCGCTCGTCGGCAGTTCCCCCGAGGTTCACGTCCGCGCGATCAATGGTCGCATCGACATCCGCCCCATCGCCGGCACCCGCCGCCGCGGCAAAAATGAAGCCGAGGACGAGGCCAACGCCGCCGACCTCCTCGCCGATCCCAAAGAGCGTGCCGAGCACCTCATGCTCGTCGATCTGGCCCGCAACGACGTCGGTCGCGCCGCCGAATATGGCAGCGTGAAAGTCAGCGACTTCATGACCATCGAAAAATACAGCCACGTCATGCACATCGTCTCAAACGTCCACGGCACCCTGCGCCCCGACCGCACCGCCTACGACGTCATGCGCGCCACCTTCCCCGCCGGCACCGTCAGCGGCTCGCCGAAAGTGCGCGCCATGCAGATCATCAACCAGTTCGAGAAAAGCAAACGCGGCGTCTATGCCGGAGCCGTCGGTTACTTCGGTTTCGACGGCAACAGCGACTCCTGCATCGCCCTCCGCACCGTCGTCCTCAAGGACGGCAAAGCCTACGTGCAAGCCGGCGCCGGCGTCGTCGCCGACTCCACACCCGAAGGCGAACATCAGGAATGCGTGAACAAAGCCATGGGCATGATGGCCGCCATCGCCCGGGCCAAGGGCATTTAGGATTTAGCATTGAACAATTAGCATTTGGACTCCGAAGCCTCGCGTCATGAACAAGGAAGAGATGAAGCTACGCACGAAGAGTTTCGGGCTGCGCGTCATGAAACTCGTGCGTGAACTTCCCTCCGATATTCCCGGCAAAGTGATCGCCAACCAGCTCATGCGTTCGGCCAGTTCGGTGGGCGCAAACTACCGCTCCGCCTGCCGCGCTCGTTCCACCGCCGAATTCCTGGCCAAGCTCGGCATCGTCCTTGAGGAAGCCGACGAGAGCGGCCACTGGATCGAACTCATCATGGAAGATGGAATGCTGTCCCGTCCCCGCGTGGAGCCTCTCCGCACCGAAGCCGACGAACTCTGCGCAATCATTTACGCCGCCATCCACACCACGCGCACGCAGCAGTGAAATGCTAAATGCTCATTCCTAAATGCTAAATGCTCCTCGTCCTCGATAACTACGACTCGTTCACCTACAACCTCGTCCAGTACTTCGGCGAACTGGGCGCCACCATGCTCGTCAAGCGCAACGACGAGATCACCCTCGACGAAATCGCCGCGCTCCAACCCGAGCGCATCGTCATCTCCCCCGGCCCTTGCACCCCGCACGAAGCCGGCATCTCCTGCGATGTCATCCGCCGCTTCGCGCCGACCACCCCGATCCTCGGCGTCTGCCTCGGGCACCAGTGCATGGGCCAGGTCTGGGGCGGCGACGTCGTCCGCGCCGGACGCCTCATGCACGGCAAAACCTCGCCCATCCAGCACAATGGCCAGGGCGTTTTCGTCGGGCTGCCCAATCCCTTCGAAGCCACGCGTTACCATTCGCTACTCGTGAAGCGCGACACCTTCCCCGCGGCCTTGGAGATCACCGCCGACACCGCCGAAGGCGAAATCATGGGCCTGCGCCATCGCGAATACCCGAGCCACGGCGTCCAGTTCCACCCCGAGAGCATCCTCACCCTCGAAGGCAAACAGCTCCTGAAAAACTTCCTCGCGCTGTAGCTCAGTAAAAGGAGCGGGGTGGCCGCCCGGAGATGGGTCTTGCTAACACCTTCCTGAAAACATCGGACAGGTGCCTTTAAGCCCGCAGGGCGGCCAGAAATTAGCCCCGGGTGAAACCCGGGGTTTTTGAGCGAAAGCGTCTGCGCCCCGGCAGGGGCGCGGGAAGGTTTGTGACCGACGGGTTCCGGCACGCCCTCCGGGGTGCAGCGGATTTTTTTCGACCGAACCCCGGGTTTCACCCGGGGCTAATTTCCTTCAGCCCTCCGGGCTGCCCGAATGTGCGGTTATTGAATGAAGTTGGTATGAGCGGGTCCATGGGCTGAGGGGCGCTTCCACTTGAGCCCGATCCGGATGGACGCGCTCCTGCGCGCTCCCATTCCTCGTGAGCGGCGTGTCCTCCGCCAGGATGGGAACGCGCGGGAGCGCGTCCCTCCGGGTTTGGCTGATGACGAAACCCGTCGCCTCGGTCAAACGGACGCTCGGCTGAGGGGGCGTTTCCGCGGCGCCCGATCCGGAGGGACGCGCTCCAGCGCGCTCCCATTCCCAAT
>JBBQIZ010000058.1:0-22204 GCA_038325425.1 Chthoniobacterales bacterium | reverse complement strand
ATGCTTTCATGCAAGCTGTCGGCATGGTGAACGATCATTCGGCAGATTGTTTTCGTCGTGAACCTGTGAAAAAGCTGGGGGCAAAAGTTTCCTTGCAAATGTAATTTGCCAATCGCCTGTCTTGCCGCAAATTTTCTTCTGGAACCCTATTTCCCATCATCGATTGAACTTCACCGAAGAACGGATCAATTATTTCCGTTACATCAAGGCAGGGATTTCGCACAGGATGTCTTGGAAAAAAACGATGGTTTCTTTGGCGTTCCACCGCTCGAAAAAGCCGATTTGAAAGCAATCCACGGCGACAAAGCCACTCAAGCGGGCAAAAAACTCGATTGGCAACATTACGGCGGCGAGGTTCCAGCTTACATCGCTTAGTCAATCGCGTTTTTTTAAGTCGCCACCTGTAAAACCGGGACGGCAAGAGCGTCCAGCAATTTTTGGTGGATCCCGCCGAAATCGCCATTGCTAAAGACCACAATGACATCGTTGCCTTGCGCCTGGGGAGCGAGATGGGCAACGATGTGGTCGGCATCGGGCAGATAATACGCCGGGATATTTTTGGAGTTCAAATCGGCCACGATGCGCTCGGGATCGAGGCGTTGCTCGATTGGAAGTTGTTCCAAACGAGCGATTTGCGAAAGATACACTGCGTCCGCTCCCGCGAGGGCAGTGGGCAAACTTTCCTGAAAAATCGCCCGTCTGGTGGTGTTCGAGCGAGGCTCGAATACCGCCCAAAGACGCGAACCGGGATATTGATGACGCAACCCGGCGAGAGCGAGGCCGATGGCGGTGGGGTGATGCCCAAAATCGTCGATGAGAGTGACCCCACGCACTTTGCCGCGCACTTCCTGGCGACGTTTTACTCCATCGAAAGAGGCAAGGGCGGCGGCGATTTTTTCTAAAGAAACCCCGTAATGCTGCGCGGCAACGATCCCCATGGCTGCATTGCGGACGTTGTATTCGCCGACGAGGGAGAGATGAAACTCCGTGTCGAGCAGAGTAAACCGGGAGCCAGCAGCCTGATACGAGACATTGGTAATGCGGCGGTCAGCATTTTCGGCGAAGCCCACTTTAAGCACGGGAGCGGGGCTGGTGTCGGCGACTTCGAGGCTGTTGGCGTCGTCGGCGTTGACCAGCACGAGACCGTTTTGGGGCACGATGTTAAGCAGCCGGCGAAAGGTGACTTGGATCGCGGCCAGATTTTCAAAAATGTCGGCGTGATCGAATTCGATGTTATTTACAACGACGAGTTCGGGCAGGTAATGAACGAATTTGGAACGTTTATCGGCAAACGAGGTGTCGTATTCGTCGCCTTCGATCACGAAGTGCTCCGACGGAGCGAGCCGGGCCGATTGCTCGAGGTTTTTTGGCACGCCTCCGATCATATAACCGGGAGCGAGACCGGCAAATTCCAAAATCCAGGTCAGCAGCGCGGTGGTGGTGGTTTTTCCATGGGTGCCGGTGACGACCAGATTGCGACGTCCCCGCAGGAAAAATTCCTTGAGGGTCTCGGGCAGGGAAAGGTAATAAAGTCTCCGGTTGAGCACTTCTTCCAACTCGGGATTGCCCCGGCTGATGGCGTTGCCGACGACGATGAGATCAGCTTCGGCGGGCAGATTTTCGGGGCGATACCCCTGGGCCAGAGCGATGCCCCGGCTTTCCAGGTAAGTGGACATCGGCGGATACACGCTGGCATCGGAGCCCGTAACCCGGTAGCCTTGGGCTTGGAGGGCGGCGGCGACAGCGCCCATGGCCGTGCCGCAGATGCCGATGAAGTGGATGTGTCGAATCGTTGATTGCATGGTGAAAAAGAAAGGGGATCCCGGTTGTGGGTTGGGTATCGATATGCCGTGCCTGACGAGGGTTGTCGAGGAGAAGGTTGTCAAGCCGAGGTAGCTGTTGTATGATCAAAGAAGGGTAAGGCACCGTTTTTCCGCTTGACCTGAATGGTTTACAGGGCATCATACCGCCGACTTTCCGGGTCTCGGAAAGGTAGGGTTTTTCACAAATATGCAATTGACTCCAGGTGCAATTATATGGTCGCTATGTTACCTCACCGTTCTGGTGGGGCTCTCCATCTACGGGATTCACCGCTATTCGATCATTTATTTGTTTCTCAAAAATCGCAAAAACGAGCCCAAACCGTTGCGCGAATTTGAAGAGCTGCCGCTGGTGACGGTGCAGTTGCCGATTTATAACGAGTATTTCGTGGTGGAACGTCTGCTGGAATCGGTTTCCAAGCTCGATTATCCCAAGGAAAAACTACAAATCCAAGTGCTGGACGATTCCACAGACGAAACCGTGGAGCTTACCCAGACCCGGGTAGATCAAATGGCGCAGGCCGGCTGGGACATCCGCGTGGTGCGTCGGGCAAGCCGCGTGGGTTTCAAGGCGGGCGCTCTGGAGGAAGGGCTGCTGACGGCTCGCGGTGAGTATATTTTTATCCTGGATGCCGATTTTGTGCCGTTGCCGGATATGTTATTGAAGGCGATCCACTTTTTCACCGACCCAGCGGTTGGGATGATTCAGACTCGCTGGGGCCATATCAACCGTTCGTATTCGTTACTCACCAGAGTGCAGGCGATGTTCCTCGACGGCCATTTGTTGTTGGAGCAAACGGCGCGTTGCCGCAGCGGGCGTTTCTTTAATTTTAACGGCACGGCTGGCGTCTGGCGCAAGAGCTGCATCGAGCAGGCCGGCGGCTGGCAGCACGATACGCTCACCGAGGATCTCGATCTAAGTTACCGTGCGCAAATGAAAGGCTGGCGATTTATATTTCTCAAGGATGTCGTTACTCCAGCGGAGTTGCCGGTGGATATGAATGGGTTTAAGTCGCAGCAGCATCGCTGGACCAAGGGCAGTGTGCAGACGTGCAAAAAAATCCTGCCGCTGATCTGGAAAAGCAAGTTGCCTTTAATCATCAAACTCGAGGCCACCGCTCATCTTACCTCCAACTTCGCTTATCTCTTGCTCGCCGGGTTGTGTTTTTTATTGCATCCCGGTGCCGGAATCAAAATCGAGGGTTGGTGGCATGTCTTCATTATCGATATTCCGATCTTTGTCGCTGCATCCGGTTCTGTGACCGCATTTTATCTTTGTGCCCAAATTCATCTTCATCCCAAAAATTGGCTCCGGGAAATGCTCCTCCTGCCGTTGTTGCTGGCCTTGGGCATCGGCATGTCGCTGAACAATGCCAAAGCCGTGCTGGAGGCTCTTTTCAACCAGGAATCGGGCTTCGAACGCACCCCCAAATACGGCATTGAAAAAAATGGTCAACGTTGGAATACCTCCCGCTACCTGCCCATTAAAACTTTTCTCCCCATTCTCGAATCCGTTTTTGCAGTCTATTTTACCTGGCTGGTGGTGCTCGCCATTATCGATGGACAATTTCTTAGCCTGCCATTTTTAATCCTTTTTCAGCTTGGTTTCACCTACGTGGCATTCAATTCGCTCATTCAAGGCCTGCCACGGATGCAATTTGGCAACCGCGAAGATAACCTTCTCCCTGTTTAAAAAACATCTTTTCAACTCACTTTTATCTCCGCAAAGCATGACAGGAATCAGGGTGCTGCTTTTATTGTTCGTTTCGACGCTGACCGCATTTGGCCAGGCCGCCTTCTTTGCCCCGGTGCGTGACGCCATCGTGAGTATTCCCGAGCAAAAAATGGTCGTCATGGAAGGCACGCGCAAAATCGCCACGTTTCCAGTCTCCACCTCCAAATTTGGCATTGGTGATCGACGTAACAGTTGGTCCACACCTCTCGGCGTGCATCGTGTCGCCCAAAAAATCGGAGATCGCGCACCAGCCGGCACCGTTTTCCGACGCCGCATACCCACCGGCGAAATCATCCAACCCAACGCCCCGGGACGCGATCCCATCGTCTCACGCATCCTTTGGCTGGCCGGTGAGGAACCCGGCAATCGCAACGCCTACGAACGTTGCATTTACATCCACGGCACTTCCGAGGAAAAAATGATCGGCAAACCCGCCAGCTATGGCTGTATTCGCATGAGATCGCGCGATGTCATCGTCCTTTACGAAATGCTCTCCGTCGGCTCACGCGTGAGTATCGTCACCGATAATGTCCGCAAAGCCATGAACACCTACACCATGGCCAAACTGCAGCCCGTCGCTCCGACGAAGCTGCCTTGATTTTTTTTAGCCAACCCATCACCCGGTCAATTAACACTGGCGTGGTTGACCGCGACGCCTCCTTCCGCGATAGTGCGCGTCCTCGTCCGCACGCCCGACCCGACTCCAGCCCGACATGTCCACCGCCAATACTCGTAATTTTTGCATCATTGCCCACATCGATCACGGCAAAACCACTCTCTCCGACCGTCTGCTCGAACACACCGGCACCATCCAGGTCCGCGAACAGCAGGATCAAATGCTCGACGCCATGGATCTCGAACGCGAGCGCGGCATCACCATCAAATCGCATCCCGTCACGATGCAATACAAGGCCAAAGACGGCCAGATTTACAAACTCAACCTCATGGACACTCCCGGGCACGTCGATTTCGCCTACGAAGTCTCCCGTTCCCTGGCTGCCTGTGAAGGTGCCCTGCTCATCGTCGATGCCGCGCAAGGCGTTGAGGCCCAGACCGTTGCCAACGTCCATCTCGCGATGAAACAAGGGCTCACCCTCATCCCCGTCATCAATAAAATCGACCTCCCAAACGCCGATTTACCCACCGTAAAAAAACAACTCGAAGAAATCCTCGCCATCCCCGGCGATGAAGCCATTCCCGCCAGCGCCAAAGCCGGCATTGGCATCGACGACATCCTCGAAGCCGTCGTCGCACGCATTCCCGCTCCCGTCGATACCCCCAACGAAAAATTGCGCGCCCTCGTCTTCGATTCCAACTTCGACACCTATCGCGGCGTCGTCGTTTATGTCCGCGTTGTCGATGGCAGTATCACCGCTGGTGACAACATCAAAACGATGGCCACCAACAAAAGTTACGACGTGAAAGAAGTCGGCATCTTTCGACCCAGCAACCCAAAAATGTCCGTGCAGAAATCGCTCGGCCCTGGCGACGTCGGCTACGTCATCGCCAACGTCAAAGACCCCGCCGAAATCAAAGTCGGCGACACCCTCACCAACGGACGCCTCCCCTCCATCATCCCGCTGCCCGGTTTTCAAATCGTCCAGCCAATGGTCTTTTCCGGCATTTACCCCATCAACACCGCCGATTTTGAAGCCCTTAAAATCGCCATGGCGAAGCTTCAGCTCAACGACTCCAGCTTCAATTTCATACCCGAAAGCTCCGTCGCCCTCGGCTTCGGCTTCCGCTGCGGCTTTCTCGGCCTCCTCCACATGGAAATCATCCAGGAACGCCTCCGCCGCGAATACGACATGGACATCATCGCCACCTATCCTTCCGTCATTTACGAAGTCCTCCGCACCAACGGCGAACTGCTCCTCGTCGATAACCCCGAGCATTTGCCCGATTTCAGTGTCATCCAGGAAATCCGCGAGCCCATCGTCAAAGCCTTCATCATGGTGCCCAACGAATACATCTCGCCGCTCATGCAACTCATCATGGACAAGCGCGGCGTGCTCGATCACACCGAGTCGCTCGATGCCAATCGCGTGATGCTCAGCTGCACCCTTCCGCTCAACGAAATCGTCGTCGATTTCAACGACAAGATTAAGTCCATCACCCGCGGCTACGGATCGATGGATTACGAGCACGCCGGCACCCGTGCCGATAAACTTGTGAAACTCGACATCCTCGTGAACAACGAGCCCGTCGATGCCTTCTCCTCGATCGTCCATCGCGACAAAGCCGAAAGCCGCGGCCGCCAGCTTGCGGCCAAGCTCAAGGAAGTCATCCCCACGCAGCTCTACCAAGTCGCCATCCAGGCCGCGATCGGTGGGAAGATCATCGCCCGCGAGAGCGTCAGCGCGATGCGCAAAGACGTGACCGCGAAATGCTACGGCGGCGACATTTCCCGCAAACGC
Source organism: Chthoniobacterales bacterium (assembly GCA_038325425.1). Taxonomy (GTDB): domain Bacteria; phylum Verrucomicrobiota; class Verrucomicrobiia; order Chthoniobacterales; family Chthoniobacteraceae; genus Chthoniobacter. The sequence goes on along the minus strand of JBBQIZ010000058.1, from coordinate 16,232 downwards.
AAACTCCTCGAGAAGCAGAAGGAAGGTAAAAAGCGGATGAAGAGCATCGGCCGGGTGAACATCCCGCAGGAAGCGTTCATCGCGGTGCTGAAGTCGAACTGACGCGCCCGCTCGTCAGTTTTGAAATTCATCGGCGCTGGCGATTTCCAGCCCTTCAGGTGGCGATCGGCCAGATCGTCCCAGTAAAGAATGGCGAAGCCTTCGAAGATGTGACCGGCGGGTTCACGACCCGTCACATCGCGTTCCTGGAAATCTTCAAAGCGATCCGGCGCTTCGGCGATCTCACGCAACCGACGCCAGATCGACCGACGCCGCGGGGTCGGCAGTCCTTCCATGAAAGCCACCACCTCGCTATATGGCCGGGCGCACCGGCCAGGGCACTTCAGACACCGGGAGGTTGAGGTCCAAATGATCGGGGTGGGGCGGCGGCGAGTTTGGCGCGGGTGGCGTCGTCGGCATAACGGTCGAGTATCGCGGCGTATTCGGGGGCGGCAAAGTCCAGTTCGTTGATCAAGGCCAGTTCGACACGTCCCCAAGGTCGCGTGCGTGGCGGTGCTCGGCTACACGCGCATGACCCGTGACCTCGACCTGCTCGTGCGCGAGGATAACCGCCGCGCGTGGGATGCACTCATCATCAGCCTCGGCTAAACGGCGCACCAGATTGCGCGCGTCTTTCACATGTACAGTCCCGAGGCGATGACGGCGTTCCCGCCGATGACCAGAAACCGCAGGCCCTCGGCGGCGGCGGCGCGGGCGGCGATGGTCGCGAGGATCTTCGCGCCGTCACGAAGCCGTGCTGTTGGGGCAGTGCGAAGTAAAAAGCAGTCATCCGCCCTGGATGCGCAGCGGAAGTCCTGGGGGACAACCGCCCACTCAAAATCCGAAGCTCAGTGCGATGCGCGGACGTGAACTATAGGAGCGCGTGTCGCGATAGTAGCGGCGATCGTCGCACCGGTAGTTGTTGTAGCTGCGGTTACCGGAGGAGCGGTAATAGACGGGGGCGTTGTAGTAGGAGGAACGCGGCGCGCAATAATCTCGGGTCACGACCTGACGATAGACCGGGCGACCGCAGTGGTCGTATCCGACGAAAACAGTGCGGTAAGAACCGGCTTCGGCGCGGGGCGCAAAAACGGCGATTCCGGAGAGAACGAGGGCGGCGAGGAGCAGCTTTTTCATAGTGCTGATTCGGACGCGCACGCCGCACGGTTATTCACGGCACCAGAAACTTTTTTGAACGCCGCGACTTATCCGGAGGTACGCGCTCCTGCGCGTCCCAGATTTCAGGGAACACGCAGGAGCGTGTCCCTCCGAGACGTCATGCTGACGCAGTCGCGGGATCGAGCGTGATGACGGTCGCGCCTTTCTTCTGCTCGAATTCCTTGCACCAGCCTTTGATTTCCGTGTCGTTGAAAATCTTGCCGATGACGCGGCGGAGCAGGCCCTTGAGGTTGGCGTTGTCCACGTCGCGGAGCGTGCGGATGGCTTCTTCCTTGTAGCTTTCGAGCAATGTGCGGCAGCGTTCGTCGGCGTGGAGTTCGAGGTAGAGCGCTTCGATTTCCGACGGGGTGGCGATGGAAAGGCGGCGCCAGTGGGCCTCCAGAGCGAGCTTCTGATGACCGCGCGTTTCCGCGAGAGCTTTGTCGGCGCCGTTGGCTTCGAGCGTGGCGCGCTCGTAGGCGACGGCGAGGAGCAGGCTCGGGCGCAGGCCGGCGATGTCGTTGGTTTCGCCTTCCGCGCCGAGATCGCTGAGATCATCGCGGATTTGGTAGGCGATGCCGAGCGCTTCGCTGTAGGCGTTGAGCACTTCTTCGTTCTCCTCGAATTGGCCGGCGTAGATCGCGCCAAGCTGGAGCGCGACACCGAAGGCGGGCGCGGTCTTTTTGCGAAAGATATCGAGGACTTCGAGCGACGTGAGCGGCTGCGGATGGCGCGCCCAGACGAGTTCCGCGCCCTGGCCGCGGCAGAGTTCGCGCTGGCCTTCCGCAGCGACCCGGAGCATCGCGACTTTCTGCTCGGCGCTCGCGCTGCAGGCGGCGAGCAGGCGGTAACCTTCGCCGATGAGCAGGTCCCCGACATTCAGCGCGACGGCCACGCCGTGCTCTTCGTGGAGCGTCGGCTCACCGTAACGCTGCGCGTCGTTGTCCTCGATGTCGTCGTGGATGAGCGAGGCTTTGTGAAAGCATTCGATGGCGACGGCGACCTTGCGCAGATCGTCGGGGATGGGTGCGCCGGGCGTGGTGCGGAGCGCCTGATACGCCGCGACGGTGAGGAACGGCCGCCAGCGTTTGCCGGCGCGGCCGAGCCATTGACGGCCGATTTTTTCCGTCTCGCCGGAGGCCGGGCCCATGATGGTGTCGAGGTTCAGCGGCGTGAACCAGAAGTCGATGTCGTCGCGGAGTTGGCTCAAATCCAAGCGGCGCGTCTGGTCGTCGCTCGTGAGGTGGATGTAATCCCAGACCCAGTCGATATCGACGTTGGTGTCGATGCAGTCGTCCTGGAGCAGCGGCACGGCGACGCCGGGAATGGCCGCAGCTTCCATATAGGGAAACGCGCGCTCGAGCACGCTGATGCAACTCACGCCGACGATCGCCTCGATTTTGCCGGTCTGGATGAGCGACATGACGATCGCGCTGCCTTCGGCGACGAGCACCGCGTAGCCCAGTCGCTCGGCCTCGGCCTGCAAATCCTGAATGGTGCAAAGCCCGCACTGTTTGCAGAGCAGCCCGAATTCATCGAACGGCGCGGGACACTTGTTTTCCACCCGCAGACATTTCGGGAGCAAAAGCAGGCGGCGCTCGAAAGGCACGGCGGCGAGCTGTTCGCGCCACATCTCGTTGTTCAGCAGGACGCCGATGTAATCGCGATAGATGGGCTCGCATCCGAGCTGCGCGACCAGCCGGTCGGCATGCACTTTCAGATCATCCTGCGGCAGCGGCGGCACCGGCTTGTGTTGCGCCACATACTCGCGCACCTGCGCGAGGATGAACTGCCGCTGGACGAGGGTCTGCGGGATGTTCTTTTTCGGGGGACGAATCTTCTGCTGCGGCACCGGGCGCGGCAGCGTGAGCGTAATGGGGGAGACGGCGGTCGCGTTCGGCGGCATGGGTTGGGAGTATTCTTCTCTCGCGGCAATCCGCAACGGGGAAGTTTCTTAGCGCCACTCGCCAGCGCCCGTCGGGCGGCTATTTCGTTTTGACCTTGCCGAGGAGGAGTCTGGCGTAGGCGTTGTCCTTTGGATCCGTGTTATCGAGATCGTAGATGGTCACATGCAACTGGCCCGGTCGCAGGATCGTGAAGGTGACATCAAACTTTGTGAAGGGCTTTGGAAAGCGAAGACCCGTTCTTCGGTTCGCCCGGCTTTCCCGCAGTCGATGGTGCGGCTTTCTCCTGCGCTTGCAATTGCGCGGCGGTCGCGAGACCGAGCAAGACGGCCAAAACGCCAACCGCGACCGCGCGGAGCGTGAGCGGACGGCGGTCGCGCTGCGCGTCCACAATCGCGAGCAGGCGGCTTTCCAGCGTGGACGGGCTGGCCATGGCCACGGCGTGCTGGGACAGTCCGCCGCGCGTGGCGAGGGTGCGGGTGACCTCGAAGAGTTGCGCGGCGTATTCCTCGGGCGCGGAACCGGCGCGCAGCACGAGGTCGTCGGTGGCCTGTTCCTGCGCGATGCGCAGGCGGCGTGCGGCGAACCAGACGAGTGGGTTTGGCCAATAGAGTGCGCAGGCGAGGGAAGTGATCCAGCGCGTGAAATGATCGCCGCGGGCGATGTGCCCGGCTTCATGGCGCAGGGCCGCGGTGAGCCGCTCGTCGCTCCAGGCGAGCGCCGCTGCGGGCAGCAGCAGCACCGGGCGCAACGTTCCCCAAGTAAGCGGGACGCAGCCCATCGGCGAAAGACGCAAATCGACCATACGCCAGAGACCAAGCTCGCGAAAGGTTTCCACGGCCAACCGCTGCACCCGCGCATCGCTGACCCGCTCGGTTGTCCGGCGCAGGACGACGAGCCGGACGCTGCCGACGATCCGCGTGAGCAACAATAAACTCGTTCCTGTCGCCCACACGAACACCGTGATCTCTTTCCAATCCGGCCAGCGCCAGCGCGGAGCGGAAGGCGTGGGGGACACAGTCGGCTGCGGCACCGGGGGAGTTTTGACGAATTCCATCTCGACCTGCTTCACCAGCGGCAGTTCGACCGTCACGCGCTGCAGCGGCACGCTCCAACGTGGCTCGACGACGCGGGTGATTGGCAGCAACAGCACGACCGCCAGCGCGGCGCACCAGACCAGATGCCGCCGGGCCGCGGAGGCACGCGTCCACGCGCGATCGATCAGCGCAGCGCCGGCCAGGATGAGGACGCTTTTGGCCAGCGTCTCGAAAAGGAGTGGGAGGAGAGTTTCCGTGTTCATGGGGGAGTGCGCTATTTGGCTTTGGCTTTCGCGGCCTGGACGATGGCTTCGAGGCGTCGCAGTTCCTCGGCGGAGAGTTTTCCGCCTTCGGCATCGACCAGCGCGGCGACGGCGTTGGAAAGCGACCCGTCGAAGAACGTTTGCACCACACGTTTGAGCGCCGACTTGCTGGCTTTGGCGCGCGTCTCGGTGGGCAGAAAGATGTAACGCGGCCCGTCCTCACGGTGTTTGAGATGCCCCTTTTCCTCGAGGATGCGGAGGAGCGTGCGGACGGCGGAATAACTGGGTGGATCGGGCAGGGCTTCGTGGACTTCCGCCGCGGCGGCTTCCCCGCGGGCGTAGATGATGTCCATGATCTGGCGCTCCCGGCGACTGAGATGGTGGCTGGATTTCGGAGGCATGCCAAATTTTTAGCATGCGATGCGGCCTCGGCCAAGAACAATATGCTAAAAATTTAGCATATCGGATTGCACCCAAAAACAAAACCGGCACCCGCTGGGCGGGTGCCGGTCGTGACGGACTGGCTGGAGCGGCGTGGGTGTGGTCCGCTTATTCCGCTGGCTTGGGTGCCGCTGCCTTCTTCGCCGCTGGCGGGCCGAACTTGGTGATCTTCACGACGGTGTATTCGGTTTCGCTGACTTTCTTGCGCGAACCGCTGACGTATTCGCCGACCTTGATGTCCGCGAGTTTGGCGGCCGCTTCGCCATTTTTAATCTCCGTGGCGTCGGTCAGGACGTGCTTGATGGACACGCCGTCTTTCCGCGTCGTGGTGAAGGATTTTCCCTTCGCGTCGATGACATCGGCGCGGGCGTACATCGGGATGGTCTTGGCTTCGCCGGTCACTTTCTCTGCCGCGGACTTCGCCGCCTCGGCTGTTTTATCTCCGGCCTTCTTGGCCGCGTCCGCGGCCGTTTTTGTTTTCGGTTCCGCGGCGAACGATCCGGCCGACAAGCCGAACGAAACCGCGGTGAGGGTGATGATGCTGAGCAGTGTTTTCATATACTTACTTTCCGCTTTGTTGTGGGGTTGATGTGAACGGCCCACGCAGCCCGAAACTCAAGCCACGCTTGCCATCGGCATGGCTAGAAAAAGTGCTGTTCATCGTCAAGCATGATTTTTCCCAGTGACGCGACCCTGCAGGATAGCTAAGTCCCCCAAAGATGCGCGCCGTCCTCCAAAGAGTTAGTTCCGCCTCCGTCACCGTCGAATCCAGCGTGACGGGGCAGATTGATCGTGGACTTGTGGTCCTCCTCGGGATCGAGGAGGCAGACAGCCCGGAGGACGTGGAGTGGCTGGCCGCTAAAATCGTGAACCTGCGCTTGTTTGCCGATGAATCGGGCTCGACGAAACGCAGCCTGCCGGAAACCGACGGAGAAATTTTACTGATTAGTCAGTTCACACTTTTTGCCAGCACGAAGAAGGGCACCGCACCGAGCTGGCATCGCGCGGCGAAGCCGGAGCAGGCGATCCCGCTTTACGAAGCGATGGCCGCGCGGCTGGAGGCGTTGCTCGGACGCCCGATCGCGACCGGCCGCTTCGGCGCGATGATGCAAGTGGCGCTGGTCAATGATGGCCCCATCACGCTCTGGCTGGATACCAAGGCGCGGGAGTAAACGCGGGGCGGGCGCGGCGTCACCGGCCCGATGCGCGGAGCCGCTCGGCTCCGACGCTGGACGGGTGAAGTTTGAAAAATTGATCGCGATGGAGGTCGCTGCCGATGAGCAGCAGTTCGGCGCCGGCGGGCAGCGGTCGGTCGGCCGCCGGATTCACTTCTACTTTGTCGCCCAGCCGCACGGCCAGGACGCTGCAGCCCGTCTTCGCCCGAAATTGCGAGCCGGCCAGCGATTTTCCGATGAGCGACGCCGGCACCGCGGCGGGGAAGACGCTGAGCCCCTCGGCCACGATGGTGACGTCGCTGGACTTGAGCTGATTGAAGATCGAGTTCGCGCCCATCGAGGCGTACGACATCACGAAATCCGCGCCCGCGCGGTGCAGCGTGGAGACGTTTTTCTCCAGGCTCGCGCGGGCGATGATCTGCACGTCGGGGCGCAGCTTGCGGCAGTAGAGCGTGAGGTAAATGTTGGTGTCGTCATCGTGCGGCGTGACGATGACGGTGGGCGTTTCGCGCAGGCCGGCGCTCACCAGCACGTCAAATTCGGCGGCGCTGCCGACGATGTAATGCTCGGCGTCGCGGACGCGGTCGCCGCGCTCTTCGACGATGCGATATTCGATGCCTTCCTCGGCGAGATATTTCCCCGCAGCCCGGCCCACGCGGCCACCGCCGATGATGACCACGGGCGCACCGGCATTGTGGTAGATGCAGAAAAGTTCGTTGTAACTTTCGAGCTGCGCGGCGGTGCCGGCGAGGAGCAATACGGAGGTCGTGTCGATGCGCGTATCGCGCCGCGGCACTTCAAATGAGCCGCGCTTCCATAAGCCCGCGACGGTCATCCCGGCGAGCACGCGGGTGTCGATCTGGGCGAGCGTCTTGCCCGCGAGCGGCGTGCCGGCGGCGGTGGCCTCGGCGATGCACACTTCGCCAAAACGCCCGAGCATGTGCCCGCGCGCATCGGTCGAGATGCTGTGCCGGGCGAGCGCGCGGCCCATGATGTCGCCGAGCTGGAGCACATGCGTGCTGCCGGCGAGTTCGAGGATATCGACCGACGAGGCGGTATTCGCGGTGGTCACGACGGGCACGTCCTCGTTTTGCTCGCGGACGGTGAAGGCGACGTTGCAATTCATCGCATCGGGCCCCGTGGCCACGACCAGCGCGGCGCGATCCGCGCGCAGTTTGCGGTAGGTCTCGGGATCGTCCGGTTCGCCGAAGACCACGCGCAGGCCTTCGTCGTGAAGCTGCAGCGCCTGTTCGAGATCGGGCACGACGAGCGCGTATTCGTAGCGGTATTGCCGGAGCCGCGCGATGAGCGCGCGCGTGACGGGGTCATCATGCGTGAGAATGATATGGCCGGAGGTGCCCGGCGGCAGTTCACGCGGCGCACGAGCGGCCGATTGCGCCTTCATCCACGGCGCGTAGAAAAATTCGATAAACGTGAAGGGCAGAAGAACGAGCAGGAAAAGCATTCCGGACATCAGCACGACGACCGAGAACATCCGCCCGAGATCGCTCGCGAAAGTGATGTCGCCGAAGCCCAACGTGGACATGACAGTGAGCGTCCAATAGAGGCCGGTCAGCCAGGAATGTTCGCGGCCTTCCACCAGCATGATCACGTGGAAAAGGATGCTGTAAATGGCGACAAGGGCGGCGAGCAGCGCGAGAAAACGCAGCAGGAGGACGATCTGCCGCCGCCCGCCGGTGTTGTGGACGAAATAGGAAAACTGCGAGGCGAAGAATTTCATCGAGGCGTTGCCCATTTCGATGCCAGCCCGCGCGGTTGCTGGCGAGCCATGAATCGACTGCGGATCACCGCGGCCAACTTTCACCAGCTTCCGTGATCATCTCCCATACCCCCATGAAAATCTGGTTCTGCCTCTGCCTCCTCTTTGCCCTCTCGACCTTCGCCGCTGACTGGCCACGCTCTGCCTGAGCCGTCGCGACGGGAAAATCCTCTGGTCGCATCCCGGTCAAAACGGACCCTGCCGGACAACGAAATGAGCTGGCCAGTTAAGCTCCCAATCGGATCGAACGCACGCGAACCGTGCCGCCAGCCTCATTCGCCGGATCGAACCGAAGCTGGACGATCGGGTCGCGCCACGGAGCCGCCGTCGTCAGCGGCACCCGGTATTCGCGGAATTCGCCATCGCCCTGCACGTCGAAAAGCAGCGCGCGTTCTCCGGCGAAATCGGGCGCGTCGAGGGTCGCCCAGAAAATCTGCGCGCGCGGCTCGCCGGTGTGAAATGCGGCGTCGATCACCAGTTCGCTCGCGTCATCGGCGCGGCAGAAAAATTGCGGACTGATCAGGGCGGAGTCGGCTTTCGTGAGCGACACCCGCAACTCGCCGCGGATCGGCCAGCCGGCATCACGCGCATTTCGATAGCTCCAACCCTGGCGGTCGCGCTCGAACTTCCACGCCGGGCGCGCCGCCGGCCGCGGCTGGCGGTAAACGTGCGCGCGGATTTCTTCCACGGTGCCGAGCACGAGATCGTAGCGGTATTCGTGCGTGATGTTGTGATCGAGCAACTCTTCGCGGATCGGTGCCAGGTAGCCGCACGCGGTATCCTTCGGTCCGCCCGCGCCGGGCTGGCCGTTGAAGCCGCCTTTCACCGCGACGCAATCCGGATTCCAAACCCCGAGCCCCCAGCCCGCATCGTCGACCAGCGCGCTCCAGTTTTCCGTGGCCAGCCAGGAATTCCACTGCGGCGGCGGTTTGCCCGCGAGCGTCGTCGGAGCTTCGTCGGTGAAGGGCCTCGTGCCGGTGTAGCTGATGAGGCGATGCCACGGGCCATTGGTGTAAACGGCGGGTAGCTCCTGCGTGCGCGCCGGGTAGAAAGCGCGATCGGCGCGCGCATTGACGAGCCGCGCCCGCGCTTTCACCGCCGCACCGTCAAGCTCGAGCCAGCTTTCGAAGGTGCATTCGCCGGGCTCGTTATCGAGCGGCCATTGCATCGGGATGCACTTCACGTAGAGCGCGCGGCCGTCATTGCGATGTTCGAGGAGTTGCGCGCGGTGGCCGAAGTCGTCGCCGACTTGGATCGGATTCCACCCGAGCCCTTCCCAATATTTTTTCGGCCGTTTTTCGCCGACGACGAACGGCACCGGCCCGCCGTAATAGGACATCTGCACCTGCCGGCCCCAGTCGTGGCTGTTCACGAGATTCACTTCCGAGCCCGAGCGCGACAGCCAGGTGATTGCGCCGCCGAGCGAGAGATCTACGCCAAGCCGGATCGTGCCGTTGTCCAGCCAGCTCATTTGCGGCTCCGCTGCGAAAAGCCGACCGCTCCGTGCCGCGAGCGCGCCGAGTCCCACGCCGATGATCTGCCGCCGCGACCAGTTCACTCGTCCGCGCTCACCAGTTCCGGCTGCTGCTTCACGCTGCCCTTCAGCACCAGCGCCTTCGCCTTCTCGGTGCCGTCGAGATCAGCCTGTTTGTAGGCGCCGAAGTCGTTGAACCAATACTTCTTCGCCCACTTGTACATCCAGTGCTGCTCGGGGATTTCCTCGCCGGGCAGCCATTGCGAAAAGCGCGGCTCCATCGCGTCCAGTTCTGCCATCGCGGTCCCGCGCATCGTGGTGTCGCGGGCGCCGTGTTTGATCACGAGTTGCTTCACGAGGTCGGGGCGCTCCAGCACCACACAGCCGCGGGTGTGCTGCGCGCTGAGGTCGCGGAAGTCTTTGAGGAACGTGCTGTCGCGCATCGTGGCGAAGACGCCGCGCTCGTCGCGGATGTTTTCCGTGGCAAATTGAATGATCGGACACGGCTCGATGTCGCCGCGCGGATTGACGTGATGCGAGATGCCGTTGCTCATCGGGCAGAGCGCCTTGCCCTCGCCGTCGTAGTAGGCGTCGATGATCGCGATCGGCACCTTCGCCCGCATCTCGACCACAAACCGCCGCACCCGCACGAGCTGCTCCGGCGTGAGCGCGAGCTGCGGATTCATCTTCGGCCCGACTGGGCGATAGGTGTGAAACCAGCATTAATGCACGCCGCGCGCGATCAGCTCGCGCAGCCACGACTCGGTGCAAAGGTCGTCGATATTCGTCTGGCAAACGCTCGTCGCCACGCCGGTCAAAATCCTCTCCCGCAAACACGCCTCCAGCCCGCGCAACGTCCGCGCGAAGACCTCCTTTTTCCCCCGCCGCTCGTCACTCACGATCTCGCGCCCCTCGATGGAAATCAGCGGCGTCGCATTGCCCACCTGCCGCAGCTTCTTCGCGATTTTATCGGTGATGAACTGCCCATTCGTGAACACCTGGAAATACGCGTCCGGATGCGCCGCGAGGAGATCAAGCAACTCCGGGTGCATGAACGGCTCGCCGCCGAGGATGCCGAAGAACGCGTTCCCGTGCGCCTTCGCGTCATTGATCGTGCGGTTCAGCGTCTCCAGATCGATCTGCGTCCGCTCCGCCTCGACGTCCACCCAGCACCCCTGGCAGCGCAGATTGCAGGAGTTGAGGATCGAGAGATAAAGGAACGGCGGAAAGTATTCCCCGCGCTTGATCCGCGACTTGAAGCGCTCCACCGAGAGCATCCCCTTCACCCCGAAATTCCAGGCGAATTTCCCGAGCAGGCGCGGATCAGTCGTACGGAGGATGCGGAGGGCGAGGGCGGGAAACATGCGGCCGCACCTTAACGCGAAAGTGCCATCACGCCAGCGCGCTTCGTTGCACCGAGCATGGAAGGCGCCGGCGCCGGTCCGGCAGCCGCAAATGTCGCGTCGGATGAGTCGATGCGGCATTTGTGGCCCACTGCCCCGGGGTTTTTCGCGCGTCCCGCGTCCGTTTTCCCGATGGGCGGCTGAGCGCGCCCCGGCGCGGGGGAGCGCCGCTCCTAGGCACCCCGCACTTCCCCGAAGTCCGCCGCCACGAAGAACGGCGGCGCCGCCTGGAAAAGCCCGGCGACGGACATCGGGCCGTCTTCCGTGACAGAGCCGATGCCCACCGGCTGGCCCTGGGCCGCGGCGCTCAGTGTCATGTTCAGGTCGTGGAAGAGCACTTCGTCTCGCGGGTCCATATAGACGAGCACCTGATAAGTGGGCGGCGTGGCGGACAACGCGCCGTCGCGAAAGATCCACGCCGCGCGGAAGTGCCGGTGGCGCCGCAGGATCTCGAAGAGCGGCTGCACCAGATGCGTCGGGTAATCGGCCGGATCGAGAATCGCCAGTTCGCGCTCCACCGAGCCCTGGTCGCTGCGCATCGGCTCCAGCGCCCGGCCGCTGGCCAGGTCGCGCAAGAGATTCGGCGGCAGGACGAGCGTGCCGGTGGCGCAGCCCTTGTTCAGCACCACCCGCAGGTCCATCGCGCCGAGCACCTCCAGCATCTGCTGAGCGGGCATCGCCGCCGCGGAATACTTTCTCGGCGAAAGTCCCGCCCTAGCCAGGGCCTCGTCCACCCGCGCTTCGGAGGAGAAGATCGGCACGATCGCCCCCTTCTCGTCCTCCAGTTGCACGAAAGGGAAGGGCATCCCGTTTTCCAGCTCGATGACTTCATCGGTGAGCTCGGGATGAAAGGGCACCAGCGCCCACAGTTCGCCCTCGCATAACGCCCGATAGAGCGCCGGCGCTGCGGACGGTGTCCGCATGGATTCGGTGATGGCGCGATCCAATTCGTTCATGGGCAGCACTGCCTAGCAACTCTCCGGCGGCATGAAAAGCCCGCGCATCGCGCGCCCGCTAGGCCGTTAGCTGGCTGGCGGGAAGCGCAGCACGGGGGTGCCGTCGAGGCGCTGCGCGAGATCGACCGGGTCGCCGAGTTTTACCACGGAGCGATCGACCTGATAGTTCCAGACCTGGAACCACGCGAGATGGGCCGCGCCATACAGCGTGGAGAAGGCACAATCCACGGCGTCAAAGCCGCAGGCGATGTCGATCCGGCCGATGCGCGGCTTATTAAAGCGGGCGTCGAAGGTGTTCCAGCGGCCGCCCGCGTGGACCTGCATGTAGGCGTGGAAATCCATGGCCCCGCCGGCATCCTGGGTGGCGACGTCGGGGAGATGACCGGTCACGTAGCGCGCGGGCAGATTGAAGCAGCGGCAGAGGGCGATGGCGAGGTGAGCGAAGTCGCGGCAAATGCCGAAGCCCTGGGCGAGGATCTGCCCGGCGGTGACGTGCGGGCTGCCCGAGCCCCAGCGATACTCGATATTGGTGTGGACCCAATCGCAGATGGCCTGCACGCGCTCCAGCCCGTGCGGGAGCTGGCCGAAGCGCTGGTAGGCGAAGTCCATCAGCCGGTCGGAATCGCAGTAACGGCTCGGGAGAGTGTAGCGGAGGAGTTCGGGGGACATCTCGCGCGGCGGCAGCGGGAGGGCGGCGGCTGCGTAGCTCTCCGGCTGCGCGGGCACGGTGATAAAGGCATCGTGCCGGATGGTGGTGCGCCCGGCGGGCAGGTCGAAGCGGCGGACGATATTGCGATGGGCGTCGGCGTATTCCTCGACGGAGACTTCGGGGGAAAAGCTGAGCTGCTCGCCCTCCATGCGCTGCTCTTTGTCCAGCCGCGGCTGGATGAGGAGGACGATGTGGGTGGGATCGGTCGCCTCGTAGCTCAGTTCCAGCCCGCAGCGGATCGTCAGATTTTCAGTGCCCTTCATGATTTTGGCTGCCGAGGGTAGCCGCGTTCCGGCCAAACCCGGTACGAAATCGTGGGCGCGCCCCGGTGAAAGCGAGGTGCAGGCGGGCCGAAATGCCTGCCGGAGCGGGGCGCGAAATTTTTCGCAAAGTGTCTCGTCCCGCGGCGTGGAATGCGCTTTCCTCAGCCCCCGCGTCGCGTTTCAAGAAAAGTTTCCCAGCAGCCATGTCCTATACTGAAATCCCCGGCGGGATCACCGCCGCTCAAGGCTTCCTCGCGGGGAGTGTCTATTGCGGCATCAAGGCCACCAACCCCGACCGGCCGGATCTCGCGCTCATCCATTCGCCGCAGGAGACGGTGGCCGCGGCCACCTTCACGACCAACCGGGTGAAAGCCGCGCCGGTCCGGGTCTCGATGGCGCATCTGCGCACCGGCGATGTGCGGGCGATCGTGGCCAATGCCGGCAACGCCAATGCCTGCACCGGCGTGCAAGGGATCGAGACGGCCAAACGCATGGCCGCGGCGACGGCGGCGGCGCTGGGCCTGAAAGAGCGGCAGGTGCTGGTCTGCTCCACCGGGCGGATCGGCGTGCCCCTGCCGATCGAGAAGATCGAGACCTCGATCGCGGAATTGCCCGCCGCTTCCCGTCGGGACGGCAGCCGCCGCGCGGCGGAGGCGATCATGACCAGCGACACCTTTGCCAAGGAGATCGCGGTCGAATTTGAAATCGACGGCAAGACCGTGCGGCTCGGCGGCATCGCCAAAGGCGCCGGCATGATCGACCCGAACATGGCCACCATGCTCAGCTTCCTGACCACCGACGCGGCGATCGACAAAAAGCAGCTCCAGCACGCGGTGTCCGTCGCCGTCGAGCAGTCCTTCAACCGCATCACCGTCGATGGCGACATGAGCACGAACGACACCGTCATCATGCTGGCCAATGGCCTCGCCGGAAACAAGCCGCTGCGCCACGGCACGCCTGCCTTCAAGGAATTCCAGCGCGCCCTCGATCACGTCACCCGCAACCTCGCGCGGATGATCGTCGAGGACGGCGAAGGCGTCACCAAATTCGTCGAAGTCCACGTCAACGGCGCGACCACACTGAGCGACGCGCGCAAAGCCGCCGAAGCCGTGGCCAATTCCACCCTCACGAAATGCGCATGGTTCGGCGGCGACCCGAACTGGGGCCGGATCATGGACGCCCTCGGCTACTCCACCGCCAAGATGCGCGAGGAAACCGTGGACATCTATTACGACGGCATCATCGCCGTGAAAGGCGGCATGCCGAGCAAGACCCCCTTTGCCAAACTCCAGGAGATCGTCGCGCAGAAGAAGTTCACGATCATGATCGACCTGCATCTCGGCAAAGCCGAATACATCGTCTTCACCACCGACCTGAGCACCGACTACGTGAAGCTCAACATGGGCGAGTAGCGGGGAAGTTGAGAGTTGAGAGTTGAGGGTTGAGAGGCGCAGAATCCGGCGCGGCAATTTTCAACGGTCGCGCAGCTTCATCCGCCGCTAGTTTCCCGAACCCGCACCGCCCGCGATGGCGCGCCACTCAACTCTCAACTCTCAACCTTCCCCCCATGGCCCAACCACCCTCCGTCCGCGCCGAGGCCCTCATCGAGGCGTTGCCCTTCATCCAGCGCTTTCGCGGTCAGCTCTTCGTCATCAAGTATGGCGGCAGCGCCATGGAGGATGAAAACATCGTCGAACGCTTCCTGCGCGACGTCGTCTTCCTCGAAGCCGTCGGCATCAATCCCGTGCTCATCCACGGCGGCGGCAAAGCCATCACCCAGCGCATGCGCGACGCCGGGCTAAAGCCGCAATTCGTCAATGGCCTGCGCGTCACCGACGAGCAATCCGTGCGGATCGTCGAGGAAGTGCTCGATGGCATGATCAATCCCGCCATCGTCAAGATGCTCCAGGGCTTTGGCGGCCAGGCCCGCGGCATCTGTGGCAAGGACGTCCTTGTCGGCAAAAAACTGCCGCCGCAGACCGAAGGCAAAGCCACCAAAGTCGATCTCGGGTTTGTCGGCGAAGTCGTCGAAGTGCGGACCGACATCATCCAGCAGGCCGTCGCCGCCGAGATGGTCCCGGTCATCTCCCCGCTGGCCCGCGACGCCTCCGGCCACGTGCTCAATATCAACGCCGACCTCGCCGCCGGCACCGTCGCCGGCCAGCTCCGCGCGGCCAAATTCATCTACCTCAGCGACGTGCCCGGCATCATGCGCGACCCGACCGACAAGGAGTCGCTCATCCCCTCCGTCACCCGCGACGAGATCGAGCAACTACGCGAGGACGAGATCATCACCGGCGGCATGATCCCGAAAGTCGAAAGCGCCCTGCACGCCCTCTCGCAAGGCGTGCAAAAGGTCCACTTCATCGACGGCCGCACCCCGCATTCGCTCCTCCTGGAAATCTTCACCAACACCGGCGTCGGCACCGAGATCGTCGGCTGATCGCCCACGCTCGGCTGCGGGCGCTGCCCCCCGCATTGACCCCGCGCCCGCGCTTCCGCTAGCGTCCCGCGCATGGTCAGCACCTCCCTGGAATCCGCGCACGCCGCCGTCGTCGAATTGGTCAATGACTTCGCCGCCAATGAAGCCCACTACCTCTCCCCCGGATACTCCGAGGCCCAGGCCCGCATCAGCTACATCGACAAGCTCTGGCAGGCCCTCGGCTGGGATGTCACCCACCAGCACCAGAAGAACCCCTACGCGCAGGAGGTCAAAGTCGAAGACCCGCAGAAGATCGCCGGCAGCCAGCGCCGCGCCGACTACGCCTTCCACACCGCGCCGAATTTCCGCGACGCCCGCTTCTTCTGCGAAGCCAAGAAACCCCACGTCCAGCTCAAGGCCGACGCCGCCGCCGCCTTCCAGACCATCCGCTACGGCTGGAGCGCCGGCACCCCGCTCGCCGTCCTCACCGACTTCGAGCAGCTCCCTGCTTTTCGCGGGAACAATGCGCTTTTCCTGAAATCCAACCATGTCATCGTCTGAATCATGAAGCGCCTACACGAAAGCGGGCTCGCGGCGATTCCAAAGCGACGCCCACGCAACACGACCCGAAAGGAAGAACCCTCCGCGCAGCAAATGCGACCGCCGGGAGCAAGCACCCGCGCGCACTCCGTCCATACCTTGTCGAGTTCTGCGAGGAAGTTTTCGTAGTCTTCGACGTCGCCGAGTTGCTCGGCGGTGTGCTCGTATTCCTTGAGCGTCCAGTAGGGAGGAGACGTGACGACGAGATGGACACTCTCGTCGGGTATCCAACCAAGATTGCGGGCGTCGCCGAGATGGAGGCGGTGCGTGGTGCGGTCAAAGGGAGCCGGCCAGGGCGGAGGAGCGCGAACTGCGCGGGGTTGCCGCTCATCCGATGAAAGCCGCATCCTCGCCAAAGCCGCTCCCGCCTTTGACGAACTCCAAATTCTGCGGTTTCGCGCGACTAATATCGCGCCGTTCCCGTTCGACTGGGCGAACCTCCTTCAAACGGAAAAGGAATACTCCGCCCTGCTCGTGCGTCTTTCCCGCGAATACGACCGCCGATTTCCGTAGTTAGTTCTGCTGCAACTGGTCGGAGCAATGCTTTCCACGCAGCAACAACTCGCCGCCGCCGCCAATGAAAACGACCGCGTCTATTACCAAAGCAA
>JBBQIZ010000057.1:0-22690 GCA_038325425.1 Chthoniobacterales bacterium | reverse complement strand
CGAGGGCATGGGCGTGATGATGGAAAACGAGGAAGGGCGATTCGCCGGGGACCGCAGGCCGGGTGACGGCGATCGGCGGCGAAGCAGGGGGCCGGTCGAACCAGGCGAGGGCCGCGAAGACGAGCCACAGCGCGGCCAGCGAGGCCCAGGCCTGCGGGGAAGGCCACAGCCAGTCGCGCCACGTCCCGCACGGCGGGGCGATGATTTTCTCCGCTGCTCCGAAGATGGCGTCGCGCAAGTCCGCGGGCGGTTCGCGGAAGGTCTGCTGCTGGAGTTTGCGTTCGAGGTCGTTCATCGGAGTTCGTCGTAAAGAGGACGCAGGAGCGCCTGAAGTTTGTCTATGCCGTAGCGGTAGCGGCTGGCCGCGGTGTTCGGCGGGATGTCGAGCGCGGCGGCGATTTCGGCGAAGGTCATCTGCTCCCAGAGCTTGAGATGCACGACGGCGCGCTGCTCGGCGGGCAATTCGGCCAGCGCGGCGGTCAAGGCGGCGCAAAAGTCTGTTTCGTCGGGGTTGGTTCCCGGGGTGAAAAGCGTCACTGGCTCGGCGGCGGCCCGCTCGAGCGCCGCGGCATGGTTGGCCCGGCGGCGATGCGCGTCGATGGCCTGTCGATGGGCCAGGCAAAGCAGAAAAGCGCGCATTTCATGCACGTCCGTCAGCCGGTCCGGTTGTTCGGTGAGCTTGAGAAAAAGCTCCTGCAAAACGTCGCGCGCGTCCGCCTCCTGCCGGGTGAAGTTCAGCAAGAAGGCGAACAGCGCCGGAGCGTGTTCATCGTAGAGCTGGCGGAGATCGGGGGGCATGGGTCTTGCGCAAAAGACGCGCGGCGCACGGGGATTTGTCTAACGTTTTGGCAGCAAAGGCATCGGCGAATTCGCGGTCACGATCGGCAACCGGCGGTGGCCATCAGGAGGGCTGGCCGAGGAAACGCGTGAGAAAATCGCTCAGTGCCTGGCGCGCTGGGACGAGGCCGCGGACGAAGCGTGCGAAAGGCACGACCCCCGCGGGATGCGCGGCGAGATATTTCACCAGACCCCACGGGCGCGGCTGCTGGCGATGCGGATCGAACCACTCCGCAAACGGCACGGGCAGCGCGGTGGTCGCGCCGTCGCTGATCGCCCGCACGGCGAGCAGCGGCAGGCCGGTGGCGTGGCAGGCTTCGGCCACGGCTGCGGTTTCCATGTCCACGGCAAGCGCGCCGGTTTCCCGGGCCAGCGCGGTTTTGGCGGCGACGGTTTCGACCGGGGCGTCGCGGCTGACCAGCCCGCCGAAAAAGCGGTGCGGCCTTTCGCCGGTCAGCGCCTGCGCCCGGGCCTGCAGGGCGGGCGTCGAGAAATTATCGGCGATTACCAGATCCCCCGTGCGCACCCGCGCGTCGAGCCCGCCCGCGAAACCCGCGCAGAGGAGCGTGTCCAGCGATTCCGCGGCGAGCAACCGCCGCGTCCTTGCCGCCGCCGCGGCCGGCCCGATGCCGAGGTGGACGATGCGGATTTCCTCCCCGCCCAATCTTCCCCCCGCCGCCCGGAGCGCGCGGCGGAAAGCGCTGCTTTCCTGCGGAAGGGCAAAGGTGACGACAGTCATGAAAGATGGATGCGCAGAAGCCGCCGGCGGCGGATGCGATTCATTGGACGCGGTGGGGCCGCTCCGGCGAGGAAAAAAGCGGCGGTGCCGGGTGTTTGCCGAGAAAAGGGGTAGTCAGCAGAAAATGGCTTCGGTATGTTCCGCCACTCTCCGCTCCTCCCTATGCCTTTCGACCGCCGATTCCCCTCCGCCATCGTCTGTCTCGCCGCGTCTTTTGTCGCGAGCAGTCCGTCCGCCGCGCAGGCGCAGGCGGCGACGCTCGATGCGCAAATGATGCAACAGGCGGAAGCGCTCGCCAGCCAGGGCCAGCACGCGGAAGCGGCGGCGGTGTATGAGGACTTGGTGAAGAAGTTTCCGCAGGTGCCGGCGGTGCCGGAGGCAAATTTCCGCGCGGGTTATGCGCATTATCTCGCCGGCAATTACGACGCCGCGCTCGAGGCGTTCAAGAAGGTCATCGACAATCGCAACCTGCCCGCGGAGCAGGCGACGCTGAACGAACTGTCGCTCAGCATGACGCCGCAGGTGCTGGCGGCCAAAGCCTCGAAGCTTCCGCTGGACGCCCCGGCCCGGAAGACGGCGCTGGAGGAGGCGGTCACGCAGTTCGACGTCTATCTCACGAAATTTCCGAACAGCGACGAAGCCGAGTCCGCGGCCTACGGCAAGGCGCTGGCGTTGTATCAGATCGAGAAATTCGACCTCGCGATCGATGTGCTCCGCGCAAACCTGCAGAAGTTCGCGCAAAGCCCGACGGTGCAGGACAGCCAGTATTTGCTCGCGCTCACGCTGGCCACCGTGGCCAGCCAGTCGATGGCCAAAGCCACTGCGCCCGACCCCGTGGCGGAAGGACAATACGACGAAGCGGAGAAGCTGCTGCGCGACATCGTGGCGAAGAATCAAAACCTCGCGCTGATCAATGACGCGCATTTCCAGATCGGGGAACTGCTCCTGGCGCGCGGCGGTTTCCTGAGCGGCGACGATAACAAGGCGAAGCAGAACGAGATTTTCGGCAAGGCGCTCGACAGCTACCGCTCCGTGGCCAGCAAGGATCGGGTGATCGCCGCGCAAAAGGCGCGGGTCGCCTATTTCAAGGAATTGAAGGTCCGGGCCGGTGTGGCCAAGGACGTGCAGGGGTTGCAACGGTACAAGCGGCTCGAGGACAAGGAGACGGAGAAGCTCGCGCAGTTGGAAGGCCGCAGCGATCAAACCCAGACCGCCAAGTTCAAGTCCGGGCTGATCTTCTTCACCCAGGGCCGCATGGACGAGACGCGCGTGCTTTACACGCATCTGGAAAATCTCGGCGTGATCGAGGACCCGGAGGAGAAGAAGCAGGCGTTCTACTTCGTGACGATGAGCTACGCGGCGCAGAATATGGCCGACAAGGCGATCGAGAAATACAACGCCTTCCAGGCGGCCTACAAAGGCGACCCGATCGCGCAGAACCTCCAGCTCATCATGGGCGCGATGTATCTGAATGCGGAGTCGAAGGTCAAAGACCCGAACAAAGCGATCGAGTATTTCAATGAAGGCCTGGAGCTTTATCCGAAGGGCAAAGCCTTCGGCACGCTGATCCTGGCGCGGGCCGGGGCGCAGATCGAACTCAAGCAATTCGATGAAGCGGAGAAGGCGCTGAAGGACACGCTCGCCGCGAAGCCGCCGAAGGAACTCGCGGTCGACGCGGAAATTTATCTCGGCACCGTGCAAGTGCAGACCGGGAAGCTGGCCGAGGCGGTGGCGACGTTTAAGGCGGTGCGGGACAATTATCCCGGCACTCCGCAGGCCGAACAGGGTCACTCGCAGGTCGGGCAATTGCTCTCCGGCCTCGATCCGAAAGCCGCCATCCCGGAACTCGAATCCTTCCTCACCAAGTTCCCGCAGAGCAATGATCGACCGGCCGTGATGATGGCCCTCGCCCGGGCGCAGGCCGCGACCAGTCAAAACGACGCCGCGCTCGCGACCCTGCAGAAAATCTCCACCGAATTCCCGAAGAGCGACGCCGCGCCGTTCGCTTATTTCGAGCGCGCCAAGATCCTCGCCAGCCTGCAGAAATTCGACGAGTGCCTCGCGGTGATGAAAGAGTTCATCGCGCAATATCCCGACAGCACGGCGCTCTACGACGCCTACGATTTCGTCGCGCAGATTCTGACCAGCCAGGGCAAGGGGCAGGAAGCGATCGGCGTGTATGACGAATTTATCGCCAAGCGTCCGACGGATGAGAAAACTTCCGAGGCGCTGCTCAAGCTGAGTTCGCTATGGAAGGGCTACACCCAGTCGCAGGGCAACTACATCGTCATCGAGACGGCCAAGCGCGAGGAATGGAAGAAAGGCATCGAGAAGAGCACCGCCGCCGCGGAGAAACTGCTCACCGAATTTCCCGAGAGCCAGCAAGTCGCGCAAGCCTTGAACAACTTGATGGAAGTCCAGCGGTTGCTCGTGCTGGCCAAGCTCAAGACCGATGCTGAACTCGAGAAATATTTCGAGGAACTCGCCCAAAAATTTGCCGATAAACCCGGCACGCAGGCCAAGGTTCTCTTCACGCTCGCGTCGTTCATTTACACCAAGGACAAGGCCAAGGCCGTCGAGCAGATGACCGCCGCCTACAAGCCGGACCTGAAATTCGCCCCGGAGGATCTCGACCTCTACGGAGAGGCGCTCCTCGAAAGCAAAAAGATCGACGAGGCAGTGCAGGTCTACGAGAAGCTGCAGCAGGACTTTCCGCTCGCGGGCGATCCCAAGAATGCCCCGCGCGAAGTCCAGGCGGCGCAGGCCATCGTCCTCGCCGGCCTCGGCAAAGCGCTCCAGGAAAAGGGCGACGCGGCGAGCAGGGAGAAGGGCGCGAAGATGTTCGCCGATCTGGAAAAAAACTACCCGTGGTCGCCGAAAATGCTCCAGGTGAATTACGGCACGGCGGTCGCGCTCCACGACCAGAAGAAGGATGACGAGGCGATCAAACGCATTCAGGAAGTCATCCGGGCCCAGACTTCCACCGCCGAATTGCGCGCCAAGTCGATGCTTCTCCTCGGCAAAATCCATGAAGCCAACGGGCGCTTCGAACTCGCCATCGACAACTTCATCAAAATTTCCGTCTTCTACAGCGGGGTGCCGGAAGTGGCCGCGGAAGGTCTCTGGCGCGGCGGGCAGCTTCTCGAACGTCAGGCCTCCGGTGACATTCCCATGCCGACGCCGACGCCGAAGCCCACCGAAACCGCGAAGAAATAACCGCCGTTCGCCGCCCTCCTGCCCACTCTTCATGCCCCAGAAATTCGTTCTCCTCCTGCTCGCCGCCGCCGTCTTGGCCGGCGGGGCCGCTTGCAAAAAAACGCAAACGGCCGCCGAGAAGGAAGCCGCCAAGGTCGAAGCCTTCCGTCAAAAGCAGAAAGCGGAAGCCATCAAATCCTACAACGCGATCCTGGAAAAATATCCTGACTCCGAGTTTGCGGCGAAAGCGAAAGAGCGTCTCGCCGCCCTCGGACCCATGCCCGCGGCCACCCCGGCTCCAAAGAAGTAGTGACCCGCACCGAGCGGGCGTCCGCAGTCTGCGAAATCCTCGCGCGCACTTATCCCGACGCGCACTGCGAACTCGACTACACGACGCCGCTCGAACTCCTCGTCGCCACGATCCTGTCCGCGCAGTGCACGGATAAGCGCGTGAACATCGTGACGAAGGAACTTTTCCGCGTCTGCCGCAGCGCCGCGGATTACGTCGCCCTGCCGCCGGAGCAACTGGAAGATTTGGTCAAGACCACGGGATTCTTTCGTGCCAAAGCGAAGAACATCCGGGCGTGCTGCGCCGGGCTCGTCGAGCGACACGGTGGGGAAGTGCCGCGCACCATGGAGGAATTGCACGCGCTCGCGGGCGTCGGCCGCAAGACCGCCAATGTCGTCCTCGGCAACGCCTTCGACATCAACGTGGGCGTCGTCGTGGACACTCACGTCCAGCGCCTTTCGACCCGCCTCGGACTGACGAAACAGACCGACCCGGTGAAGATCGAGCAGGATCTGATCAAACTCATCCCGCGCGATCGCTGGACGCTCTTCAGCCATTGGCTGATCTGGCACGGGCGCCGCCGCTGCTATGCGCGCAAGCCGGATTGCCCCGGTTGCGAACTGCGGGCGATTTGCCCGAGCGCGGGCAGGGTGTAGCGGGCGCTATTTCGCCAGCAGCTTTTCGAGCAGCAAATTGAGCCGGCCGAGCATGGCGCGCGGATCCTCGAGCAGACCGGCGGCGACGAGCGCGTTGTCAAAGATTTGCTCCGCCACTTCGCCGGCCAGCGCCGCGTCGGATTGCCGGATGGTGTTGAGCCGGATGAGCATCGCGTGGTCGGGATTGATCTCGAGATCGGGCTTGGACTCAAGGCTCGGACCACCTTCGCGGTTCATCATCTTCATCATCCGGCGCATGCTGGAGGTGATGTGCTGGTCGCTATCGACGACCACCGCCGGACTGCCGACGAGCCGCTTCGAACTGCGCACCTCGTTCACGCGATCGGCGAGGCGTTCCTTGATGAAGTTCGCGAGCAGCCGCGCATCGTCTTCGCTGAGCGCGCCGGGGGTTTCCTTGTCGAGTTTGAGGTCGGCTTTTTCCGCGGCGATGAGCCGCTTTTTGTCGAACTCGCGCAAGTTATCCATGACGAATTCGTCATGCGGCGAGTAGAGGAAAAGGACCTCGAATTTCTTTTCGCGGAAGACCTCAAAGTAGGGGCTGGCCTCGGCGGCCTCGCGGTTCGGTGCGGTGAGGTAATAGATCTCCTTTTGCTCCTCGGGCATGCGGCTGACGTAATCGACCAGCGAGGTCGTCTTGCTTTTTTCCGTGAACGAAGACTCGAAGCGCAGCAGCTTGGCGAGCGCCTCGCGATGCTGCCAGTCGTTGGCCACGCCTTCTTTCAAGCAGTGCCCGTGTTCGGCGAAGAACTTGTCGTATTTTTCCGCGTCGGCTTTGGATTCCTCGTCGAGCCACTTGATCACGCGCTTGGTCAGCACGTCGTTCAATTTCCGCAGCAGCGCGCTGTCCTGCATCGTCTCCCGCGAAATGTTCAGCGGCAGATCTTCGCTATCGACCACGCCTTTCAGAAACCGCAGCCATTCCGGGAACAGATCCTTGGCCTTCGATTGGATGAGGATCTTGCGGCAGTAAAGATTCACCTCGCTCTCGCCGCGCGTCATCGTCAGGTGCTCGTAGCTTTTCGAGGGGACAAAAAGCAGCGCGCGAATGCTCAGCGGCGCGTCGGCGGAGAAGTGCAGCCGATATTGCGGCGCCTCGGTATCGTGCCCGATGTAGCGGTAAAATTCGTGGTAATCGTCCTCCGTGATCTCGCTTTTGCTCTTCGTCCAGAGCGCCTGCACGGTGTTCACCGCTGCGCCGTTCAGCTCGATCGGGAACTGCACGAAATTCGAGTAGTGCTTGATGATCCGCTCGATATTCGCGGCCTGCGCGAATTCGGTGTCCTTGAGATGCACGACGATCTTCGTCCCGCGCGACAGCTCGCCGGCCGGCTCGATTTCGTAGCCGGTCCGTCCGTCGCTCGTCCACAGCCAGCCGGATTCGCCGGGCAGATACGAGCGGGTGAAGACGGTTACTTTGTCCGCGACCATGAACGCGGAGTAAAACCCGACGCCAAACTGCCCGATCAGACTCGCGTCGCCTTGATTGGCCTTGAGCTGTTCCAGGAATGCCTTCGAGCCGGAATGGGCGATCGTGCCGAGGTTGTCGATCAATTCGCCGTGCGTCAGGCCGATGCCGGCGTCGGTGAAAGTGATCGTCTTCGCCTGGTCGTCGGTCGAGACGCTGATCTTCAGCGGTGCCTCCGGTTCGAAGATTTCCGCGCCGGAAGTCTGGAGAAACTTCAGTTTTTCCGTCGCGTCGGCGGCGTTGGAAATCAGCTCGCGGACGAAGATTTCCTTGTCGGTGTAAAGGGAGTGGATGACGAGATCGAGCAACTGCGCGATCTCCGCTTGGAAAGCATGTTTTTCGATCGTGGACATAGGGGCGCGGAATCTACATGCGACCAGCCTCGGCGGGCAATGCGGACTTGCGGTTAAGATCGGCTCAGCCATTCTGCAAAAAATACCCCGGCTCGTGCATCTGCCCGCCGCGAGCTTGCGTAACACCACCGTCCAATTCCGTAAAACCACTCCCTCTCCTATTGCACCCCATGATCGATGAATCGCTTCAGGAACAAGCCGCGCTTTATGCCGCGGGAGTCATGCCGGCGACGGAGCGGGAGCAGTTCGCATTAATCGCGAATTCCTACGACGAAGTGCGGGTGCTCGTCGCCCGGTTGGAGGAAATCACTGCGCTCGCGACGGCTCCGGCTCCCACTGCGCAGCCCAGCGCGGCGCTGAAGTCCCGGATTCTCGACCTGATCAAGGATCGTCCGCAGGCGCAGCGGCCGGCGTCCCAAGGCTTTGTCATCACCTGCTCCAGCGGTCTGGTGGAGTGGGTCAATCCGGAGTTCTCCGCGATGTGCGGCTATTCTCTCGAGGAACTGCGGCATAAAAAGCTCGGGCCGATTTTGCAGGGGGAGAAGACCGATCGTTCGGTCGCGGAGCGCATGCGGCAGGCCGTCCACGACCGCCAGTCTTGCCAGGAAAAAATCCTCAATTACCACAAGAACGGCACGCCCTACTGGGTCGAGATCGCGATCACGCCGATCGCCGACGAGACCGGCCAGCCGCGCTGGTTCGTGGCCCAAGAGCGCGAGTTGACGGATCTGGTCGCGGCCTGACTCGGGCCGGGCGCGAGTGGTTTGCGAGAGTGCGGTGACTGTGCAGTTGCGCACCGTGGCGGGTCTGCGCCAAGCTGCGCGCCCTCACCTCCAAACTCCCGCATTTTTCACCCCACCTCTCTCTATGGGACGCCAATGGCTCCAAGCAAAACGTGAAGTCGCCGGCCTGAAAAAAGGCCAGATGGTCGGCAAACTGGTCAAAGAAATCATGGTCGCCGCGAAGCTCGGCGGACCCGATCCCGACGGAAATGCGCGGCTCTTCACCGCGGTGGAAAAGGCGCGCCGGCAGAGCGTGACCCGCGATGTCATCGAACGCGCGATCAAGAAAGGCGCGGGCATTGGCGAGGAGAAGCTGATCCTCGAGCACGTTGTTTTTGAAGGTTACGCGCCGCACAAAGTGCCGGTCATCGTCGAGGTGATGACCGACAACAACAACCGCACGGCGCCGGACATGCGGCTGCTTTTCAAGAAGGGCCAGCTCGGCGCGCCGGGCAGCAACAAGTTTCTCTTTGATCATGTCGGCCTCGCCGAAGCATATCACCCCGACGCCGCGACCGATCTCGAAGCCGCGGCGATCGAAGCCGGCGCGAACGAAGTCGACGCGCTGACGCACGAACAGAATGATGACATCCCCGCCGGGACTGCGGGCGCGCGTTTCATCACCGACCGCACGGCCACGGCGGCGGCGTCCAAATGGCTGGCGGCCAATGGCTGGACGGTGGTGACCAGCGAACTCGGTTACGTGCCGAAGCAATTCCCGCAGATCACCGACGAGCAGAAAGTGGAAGTCGGTGAGTTTCTCCAGGCCATCGAAGATCACGACGACGTGCATCGCATCTGGGCGGCGCTGCAATAACCGGACCGGCGCCGCGGGGCTCACCCCGGCAAGCACTGGGGGAGCGGCGCTCTTAGTAGGGCTTGGCGATGATCCGGCGCTTGGGATCCAGAGCGCCCGGAGTTTTGTAGATATTCCCCGGGTTCACCGTCTTCAGTTCGTAGCCCTTGAGGATGAACTCGGGGTAAAAACCGTTGCTCGCCGGCTCATAGACGATGTCACCGGAGAAACCGCCGAAGAGCCGGTACTCGTAGTTGTTGTCGCTGCCCAGTTTCCCGAGTTCGCGGTCGGGAGCGAGTTTCTGGTGCTCGTTGAGCATGACCATTTTGGCGGTCGCCCAGGATTGCCCCGGCTTCCGCACGTAACCCCAGAATTTGTAGTCCACCTTGTAGTAGCGGCGGCCGATGAAGTAGTCGCCGAGCGGCTCGGCGGCGATTTCGGAGAGCATCGCCGCGCGGGATTGGGCATTCGGATCGGCGGTGGCGCAGCCGGCAAACAGGCCGAGAACGAGGCTGAAGAAAACGAGAGCGGCGCAGCGCCGAAGGAGAGGGGATGGCATTTTTTAAAGCAGGCCCATTTTGCTGAGGAACGGCTCCAGCCAGTCGGCCAGCGCGTCTTCCTTCAGCGAGTGCGGCTCGGGAATCGAGCCGAACAACCGCCACGATTCGGTGTGGCCGACCGATTCGCCGGGCGCGAGCGTGCGCAGCGGGCTGAGGGTTTCGATCTCCAGCATCTGGGCGCTGGTGAAGGTCTCGAAATTGCATCCGAAGTCCGGGTAGGTGGCGCCTTCCTCGTAGCCGAAAGTCTTGATGAACAGGGCGTGGCGGGTGAGATACCCGACCCATTTCATGCGATGCATCAGGCCGAGTTTGGTCGGCGAACTGTGCGGCGTCTGGCGCAGCGTGATGAACTCGCGGCCCCAGCGCCAGCGGTCGTCCGCCGTGTCGGTGTAGGGCCAGAGCACTTGGATGCTGTTCGGCAGCAGATCGCGCGGATGCTCGCCAAAGGGCGGCCGCGGGATGATCTCCAGCCCGCCCGGCTCCATGACAGTGATGCCCCAGGTGGCGAGCGTCGCCGGTTCGGTGCCGGCGTTGGTCGCGCGATGTTCCAACGTCACTTCCGATGTCTCCGCCGCGAGGGTGATCTTCAGCTCCTTCTTGATCTGCCACGGCGCCTGCGCGGGATTTTCCAGCCGCACACCGTTGGACAGCAGCTCGTGCGTCACCGGGGAATTGTCGGGAAAATAAGTGCGCTCGTTCTCTGGCGCGAGCCAGATGCGATGTCCGCCGCGCGCGGCGAATTCCGCTTCGCCCACCTTGCCCAGCTCTTCGGCGCTGGCTTTCAGCACGTTCTTCCCGCCCGGGAGGTGAGAGTAGCAAAGGACACGCGGTCCCACGTCGAGCGTGATGATCAGCTCGGCGTGTTCATTGGCAATGCGCAGGCAATTCGCCCAGCCGCCAAACGCTGTCGGTTCAATTTTCATCCGTTTGTTTGCGCACCTTGGCGAGGAGCGCGGGCTGGCGCTGGAGTTGCGTGGTCAGTGCTTCGATCGCGCGGAGCGTGGGAGGACTGATGTGGTGTTCCATGCCTTCGACATCGTGATAGATGACCTCGTCGTCGAGGCCAAGGAGTTTCAGGAAATCGGTGAGGAGCTGGTGGCGGTGGGTGATGTTCTGCGCCAGCGCTTCGCCCGCAGTGGTCAGGACAAGGCCGCGGAATTTCTCGTACTTCAGCAGCCCCTCGGCGTCGAGCCGCTGGACCATGTTGGTCACGCTCGCCTTGGAAATCTGCAGCCGCTGGGCGATATCCACGACCCGCGCGTAACCCTTGTTGTTGATCAGCTCGAGGATGCGCTCCAGGTAATCCTCCACCACGGAGGAGGTATGGCGGTCTGGTTTCGCAAGCGGCATGGAAGGAGCGATAGCGGGAGCGGGGATGGGTGGTCAAGAGCGCGCCCGCCAGACCGCTTGCGTATCTAGCTCGAACAAAGTTAGACGAGGCTAACTTTGTTATTGCGGGAAACCTTGGGTCGCGCTTTTCTCCCGCCATGAAGCCTTCCGTTTTCCGCCCGCTGGCCGCAGTCCGGATCGCCGCCCTGGCTCTCGCCGCACCCCTGACGGGTCCCGTTTTTGCCGAACCGGCACCGGACAAAAGCCGCTACCATCTCTTCGATCCCACGCCGCGGGCGCTGCTGCGTGACCTGAGCACGGATCGTCCCGACCAGACGGAAAGCCCTTACACCGTCGATGCTGGCCATGTGCAGGTGGAGATGGATTTTTTCAGTTTCACCTCGGACCGCCACAGTCCGGACGGCACGCGCACCGAGATCTGGAATGTCGCGCCGGTGAACCTGAAGTTCGGCCTGCACCACCGCGTGGACTTGCAGATCATCTTCGACAACTACCTCGACGTGCGCACCCGCGAAGCCGGCGTGACGGACCGCGCCGCAGGTTTTGGCGACCTCACGACGCGGCTGAAGATCAACCTTTGGGGCAACGACGGCGGTCCGACCGCGCTGGCGATCATGCCCTTCGTCAAGGTCCCGCTCGACGCCTCCAATCTCCGCAACGGCCGCACCGAAGGCGGGTTGATCGTGCCGCTGGCCGTGGCACTGCCCGGCGGGTGGGGCCTCGGCCTGATGACCGAGGTGGACTTCGTGAGTGACGAGGAGCACGGTTACGAAACCGAATGGTTGAACTCCATCACCCTCAGCCGCGGCCTCACCGAGCGGCTCGGTTATTTCGTCGAATTTGTCGCCGTGGTCGGCACCGCGCCGGGCTTCGATGTTCAGTCCACCGCGAATACCGGCCTGACGTTCGCCGTGACCGACGACATCCAGCTCGATTGCGGCTGCAACTTCGGCCTCACCCGATCCGCGCCGGATTTCCAGCCCTTTGCCGGTCTTTCCGTCCGCTTCTAAACCCCACCGCTGCCTCATGAAACGTCTCACCCTTTCACTGCTCGCCCTCACCTTCGTTCTCGCTTCGGCCGCGCCTTCGTGGGCGGCGAAAAAGCGCGTCGTCACCACTTTCACGATCATCGCGGAAATGGCGCAGAACGTCGCCGGCGAGCACGCGACCGTCGAATCGATCACCAAACCCGGCGCGGAAATCCACGGCTACGAACCGACCCCCGGCGATATCGTCAAAGCGCAGAAGGCCGATCTTATTCTGTGGAACGGACTGAACCTCGAACGCTGGTTCGAGAAATTTTTCCGCAATCTCCGCAACGTCCCGGGCGCCGTGCTGACCGAAGGCATCACGCCGCTCGGCATCGAGGAAGGGCCGTATGTTGGGAAGCCGAATCCGCACGCCTGGATGTCGCTGCAAAATGCCGTGATCTACGTGGAGAATATCCGCAAGGCGCTGGTGAAGATCGATCCCGCGAACGAAGCGGCCTACACCGCCAATGCCACGGCTTACACCGCGAAGTTCCAGGCCATCGAAGCCGGCGTGAAGGAGAAGCTGGCGCGGGTGCCGGTTGGCCAGCGCTGGCTGGTTACGAGTGAAGGTGCGTTCCCTTATCTCGCGCGCAGCCTCGGCTTGAAGGAACTTTTCCTCTGGGCCGTGAACGCTGATCAGCAGGGCACGCCGCAGCAGGTGCGGAAGGTTATCGACGGCGTCCGCGCCAACTCGATCCCCGTCGTTTTCAGCGAAAGCACGGTGAGCGACAAAGCCGCCCAGCAGGTCGCCAAGGAAACCGGTGCGCGCTACGGCGGCGTGTTGTATGTCGATTCGTTGAGCGACGCGAAAGGGCCCGTGCCCAGCTATCTGCGGCTGCTCGAATATGACGTGGAAACGATTGTCAAAGGCCTGCTCGGCGAATGAGCGACATTTCCCTGCATCTCGAAGTCCGCGACGTCACCGTCACCTATCCGAATGGGAACGTCGCGTTGCGCGACGCCAGTTTCCGCCTCGATGGCGGCACGGTTTGCGCGCTCGTCGGGGTGAATGGCAGCGGCAAATCCACGCTCTTCAAAGCGATCATGGGATTCGTCCGGCCGAGCAAAGGCGAGGTGCTCGTCTCCGGCGACGACATGGAAGCCGCACAAAAACGCAACCTCGTGGCCTATGTGCCGCAGAGCGAAGAAGTCGATTGGAGCTTTCCGGTGAGTGTCTGGGACGTGGTCATGATGGGCCGCTACGGCTACATGAATTTCCTCCGCATCGCGCGCGCGGAAGACCGGCGCATCGTCGGGGAAAGCCTTGACCGCGTCGGCATGCTCGACTTTCGCGACCGGCAGATCGGCGAGTTGAGCGGCGGGCAAAAGAAACGCGTTTTCCTGGCCCGCGCGCTCGCCCAGCAGGGACGCGTCATCCTGCTCGACGAACCATTCACCGGCGTGGACGTGCAGACGGAGAACGCCATTGTTGGGCTGCTTCGCGAACTCCGGCGCGAAGGCCGGTTGATGCTCGTCTCGACGCACAACCTCGGATCTGTCCCTGAATTTTGCGACCAGGTCGTGCTCGTTAATAAAACCGTGCTCGCCTGCGGCCCGACCGCGGAAGTCTTCACCGAGGACAATCTCGCGAACGCTTTTGGCGGTGTGCTGCGTCACTTCCGCTTCGATGAATCGACCGTCCAGCCGCACGACGGCCGCACCGTTACCCTGCTGACCGACGACGAACGCCCGCTGGTCTTCGGCAAGGGCGGCCACCTCGAATACAGCCATCGCGCGGGCCGCGAAGAGATCGTCAAGCAGCGCGCCGAAAAGCCCGACGACGAATGATCGAGACGCTGCTCACGCCGCTGCAGTACGAATACATGGTCAAGGCCATCCTCGTGAGCGGCCTGATCGGCGGCGTGTGCGCGTTTCTGTCCTGCTTCGTCACGCTCAAGGGTTGGTCGCTGATGGGTGACGCGCTTTCCCATGCGGTCGTGCCGGGCGTGGCCGTGGCCTATCTCGCCGGGCTGCCATTTGCCGTCGGCGCATTTTCCACCGGCCTGCTCGCAGCGCTCGGCATGGGTTTCGTGAAAAAGAAAACGCGCCTGCGCGAGGACGCCGTTATCGGCGTGGTCTTCACCTCCTTCTTTGCGCTCGGGTTGCTCATCATCTCGCTTTATCCGAGCAGCATCGACCTGCGCACGATCATCCTCGGTAATATCCTCGGCATCTCCGACGGCGACATCTGGCAGATCGTCATCATCTCCGTGGTCACCCTCGCGGTGCTCGGGGCGAAGTGGCGCGATCTGCTGCTCTTTTGCTTCGATCCGCAGCAGGCCCGCGCGCTCGGACTCAACGTCGCCGGACTTCATTTCATGCTGCTCACGCTGCTCTCGGCGACCACCGTCGCCGCGCTGCAAACGGTCGGCGCGATCCTCGTCGTCGCCATGCTCGTCACCCCCGGCGCGACCGCGTATCTGCTCGCCGATCGTTTTGGGAAAATGCTCGGGATCGCCGTGACGATGGGCGTCGTCACCTCGCTCGTCGGCGCTTATGCCAGCTATTATTTCGACGGCTCGACCGGCGGCTGCATCGTCACGCTGCAGAGCGCGCTCTTTGTCCTGGCGCTGATCTTCGCGCCCAAACACGGGCTGGTCGCCCAGCGCACCACCCGCCAGCAGGCCAGCCTCGCATGAGCCTTTCCTGAAGGATGGAAACGCTCCTCGCACCTTTCCAGTTTCCGTTCATGACCGACGCCATGCTCGTCGGCGCTGCCGTCGGCGCGGTCTGTGCGGTGCTCTCCTGTTTCCTCGTGCTCAAAGGCTGGTCACTGATGGGCGACGCCATTTCCCACGCAGTCCTGCCGGGCATCGTCGTTGCCTACGCCGTCGGCGCGCCGCTCGTGCTCGGCGCCTTCGCCTCCGGCCTTTTTTGCGCGATCGCCACCGGCTTCATCAAGGCCAACTCGCGGGTCAAAGAAGACACCGTAATGGGCGTCGTTTTCACCGGCATGTTTGCCTTCGGTCTCGTCCTTTTCACCAAGATCCAAACCGATCTGCATCTCGATCACATCCTTTTCGGAAACATCCTCGGCATCGAACCGCGCGACCTCATCGAAAGCTGCACCGTGGCTGGCGTCACGCTGGTCATCGTCCTCGTCTTGCGCCGCGATCTGCTGCTTTTTTGCTTCGATCCGAACCACGCCCGCGCCATCGGGTTGCCCACCCGCTTTCTCTATTACCTGCTGCTCTCGCTGCTCGCCGCGACGATCGTGGCCGCGTTGAAAGCGGTTGGCATCATCCTCGTCATCGCCATGCTCGTGACTCCGGGCTGCATCGCGTATCTGCTCACCGATCGCTTCAGCCGGATGCTCTGGATCGCTGTCGCCAGCGCGGTCTTCTCCAGCCTCGCCGGTATCTACATCAGCTTCTTCCTCGACGCCTCCACCGCCGCCTGCATGGTCCTCGTCCAAGCGCTGATCTTCCTCGTCGTCCTGATCTCCGCCCCCAAATACGGCCTGCTTGCCCGCCCGACGGGTGAACCTGCCCGATAAAAACGAGCGTCCCGCCCGCGTGCGTGGAGCGGCTGGAAAGAAATATTTTCGTCGCGCGCCTTCGCTGTCTATAAACGCGGGCTCCTCATGACCACCCGCCTCGCCCCCGAACAACTCCGCAGCTTCCGTTGGTTTGGTCCGAATGATTTGCGGACGTTTGGGCAGCGCTCGCGCCTGCGGCAGATGGGGCTCGGGCCGGCGGATTGGGTGGGCAAGCCGGTGATCGCGATCCTCAACACCTGGAGCGACATCAATCCCTGCCATCTGCATTTCAAAATCCTCGCGGAGAATGTGAAGAAAGGCGTGCTCCAGGCGGGCGGGATGCCGCTGGAAATCCCGGTGCTGTCGCTCGCAGAAAACTTCATGAAGCCGACGACGATGCTTTATCGAAATTTGCTCGCGATGGAGACGGAGGAAGTCTTGCGGAGTCATCCGATCGACGGCGCGGTGCTGCTCGGCGCGTGCGATAAAACCACGCCGGCGCTCATCATGGGCGCGCTCTCCGCGGCGCTGCCGTTCATCTTCGTCCCCGGCGGGCCGATGCTCCGCGGGCAATGGCGCGACCAGACGCTCGGGTCGGGGACGGACGCGTGGAAGTATTGGGCGGAACTGCGCGCAGGAAAAATCACCCAGGACGACTGGGACGAGATCGAGGACGGCATCGCGCGCTCGCACGGGCACTGCATGACGATGGGCACGGCCAGTACGATGACGGCGATCACGGAAACGCTCGGGCTCACGCTGCCGGGCGCATCATCGATTCCGGCGAGCGATGCGCGGCATTGGCGGATGGCGGCGGAGAGCGGGCGGCAGATCGTGGAGAACGCGTGGACCGATCTGAACCCGTCGAAGTTTCTCGGAAAGTCGGCCTTCGAGAACGCGATCGTCGCGGACATGGCGGTCGGTGGCTCGACGAACGCCATCGTGCATCTCATCGCCATGGCCGGGCGCGCGGGGATCAAGCTGCCGCTCGAGGATTTCGACACGATCTCCCGGAAAACACCGCGGCTGGCCGATCTGCGGCCGGCGGGGCGATTTCTGATGGAGGATTTTTATTTTGCCGGCGGACTCCCGGCGACGCTCGCGCAGGTGCTCGATCTGCTCGATGGCGACACGCCGACGGTCAACGGAAAGACGCTGCGCGAGAACGTCGCGGGCGCGCAGATCTGGAACGCGGAAGTCATCCGCACGCGCGACACCGCAATCTCGCCCGAAGGCGGCACCGCCGTGCTGCGCGGGAATCTTTGCCCGAACGGCGCGGTCATCAAACACAGCGCGATGGAGCCGCGTTTCCTCAAGCACACCGGCCCGGCGGTCGTTTTCGCCAACTACCCCGACCTCGCGGCGCGGCTCGACGACCCCGCGCTGTCGATCACCGAAGACAGTGTGATGATCCTGCAAAGCGCCGGCCCGATCGGCGCGCCCGGCATGCCGGAGTGGGGCATGCTCCCGCTGCCGAAGCGGCTGCTCGAAGCCGGCGTGCGCGATATTCTGCGCATCACCGATGCCCGGATGAGCGGTACGAGTTACGGCGCGTGCATCCTGCACGTCGCCCCGGAGTCCGCCATCGGCGGGCCGCTCGCGCTGGTCCGCGACGGCGACCTGATCACGCTCGACGTGCCCGCGCGCACGCTCACGGTGGAAGTTTCCGACGCGCAATTGGCCGCGCGGCGCGCCGCGTGGAAAGCGCCCACCCCGCACTACGAACGCGGCTACGGCGTGCTCTATTTGAACGAAGTCACACAAGCCGACGAAGGCTGCGACTTCCGTTTCCTCCACTGCAACGGCAAACCCACGCCCGAGCCCGCCATCCACTGAACCCACTCCTTTTCCTCCGCCCATGAAAACCACGATCACCACCGCCGACCTCCACGCCTCCGTCATCTCCGTTCCGCCGCTCTGTCGCGATGCGGATTTGAAGCCGGACGCCGCAGAGAACGCGAAGCTCATCCGGCACATTGAGGCGGGTGGCGTCTCGACGCTCCTCTACGGCGGCAACGCCAACTTCTACAACATCGCGCTCAGCGAATACGAAGCAGTGCTCGATCAACTCGAAGCGGCGGCGGCTCCCGAGACGTTGATCGTGCCGAGCGTGGGGCCGTATTTCGGAACGGCGATGGATCAGGCGGCGATCCTCGCGAAGAAAAATTTTCCGACCGCGATGCTGCTCCCGACGGTCGCTGTGAGCTCGCCACAGGGCGTGCAGGCCGCCGTGCTCAAGATCGTCGAGAAATACGGCAAACCCGTCGTCCTCTACATCAAGGATCAGGGCTACGTGACGCTCGATGTGGTCAAGACGCTGGTCGCCGCGGGCGCGATCTCGTGGATCAAATACGCCGTCGTGCGTGAAGATCCGGCGGAGGATGACTTGCTTGCGGGACTCGTCCAGACCGTCGATCCGCAACTGATCGTCAGCGGCATTGGCGAACAGCCGGCGATCGTGCATTGGCAGAAATTCGGCGTGCAGGCTTACACCAGCGGCTGCGTGTGCGTGGCGCCGCGGCGTTCGCAGGAGATGCTGCTCGCCCTCCAGGCCGGCGACTTCGCCAAGGCGGAGACTATTCGCGAACGCTACACCGCGCTCGAAACCCTGCGCAACGCCCACGGCCCGATCCCCGTCCTGCACCACGCGGTGGCGCTCGCCGGTATTGCGGAAACCGGTCCGGCGCTGCCGTTGATGAAAAATCTCGGCGACGAGCTGCTCACGGAGATCCAGCCCGCGGCGGAAGAGTTGCTCGCTTGGAATCGCGGGTAGGCTACCGCGGCGGGCGGACCTCGGAGCGGCGACATTCCTAGCGCCGTGCAGCAACGCGCGCCGCACCTCGCTGATTGTGGAACTCAAGAATGGCCGGGTGATCTCAGACGATGCGCTGCAGCAGCACGAGCGATCGTTCGTTGAGTGGCACAGCTTCTTCGGCTTTGAGGCGTCCGCCTTCGGCGACGAAACCGGCTTCATCCGCGGTGTCGATGACGACGCTCCAAAACCGGTCCGGCTCGCCGGGGAGGACGAAATCGACCGGCTCGTGCGCGGCGTTGAGGAGTAGCAGGAAGGTGTTGTCGCGAATCGGATTGCCGTGCCAATCGCGCACGTCGATCGCGTCGCCATTGAGCATCACGCCGAGCGTCTTGACGAAATGCGTGTCCCATTCGTCGTCGTTCATCTCGGTGCCGCCGGGGTTGAGCCAGAGGATGTCCTTGATGTCCGAACCGCGCAGTTTGCGGCCTTGGAAAAACTTCGGTCGGCGGAAGATCGGGTGTTCGTGGCGGAGCTTCGCGAGCCGCGCGGTGAATTCCGTCTGCGCCTCCTCCTCGGCGGTGCGCTCCCAGGAGAACCAACTGATCTCGTTGTCCTGGCAATAGGCGTTGTTGTTGCCGCGCTGGGTGCGGCCGTATTCATCGCCGCCGCACAGCATCGGCACGCCTTGCGAAAGGAAAAGCGTGGCGAGGAGATTGCGCTTTTGCCGGCGGCGCAGGGCGTTGATCGCCTCGTCGTCGGTCGGGCCTTCCGCGCCGTGATTCCAGGAGTGGTTGTTGTTGTCGCCGTCCTTGCCGTCCTCGCCGTTGGCCTCGTTATGTTTGTCGTTGTAGCTCACGAGGTCGTGCAGCGTGTAGCCGTCGTGGGCGATGACGAAATTGATGCTCGCGTAGGGGCGGCGGCCGTCTTGTTGGTAGAGATCGCTGGAGCCGGTGAGCCGCGCGGCAAGTTCGGCGATCTGGGAATTGTCGCCCTTCCAATAGCTGCGCAGGCAGTCGCGATATTTGCCGTTCCACTCGGTCCAGCCGATGGGAAAGTTGCCGACCTGATAACCGCCTTCGCCGACGTCCCACGGCTCGGCGATGAGCTTCACGCGAGAGAGCACCGGATCCTGATGGATGATGTCGAAGAAGCCGCCGAGCTTGTCCACGTCGTGCAGCTCGCGGGCGAGCGTCGAGGCGAGGTCAAAGCGGAAGCCATCGACGTGGCACTCGTTCACGAAGTAGCGCAGCGAATCCATGATGAGCTGGAGCGCGCGCGGATGCTGGACGTTGAGGGTATTGCCCGTGCCGGTGTAATCCATGTAGTGCCGTGCGTCGTCGGGCATGAGCCGGTAGTAGCTGGCGTTGTCGATGCCCTTGTAGCAAAGCGTCGGCCCCATGTGATTGCCTTCCGCGGTGTGATTATAGACCACGTCCATGATCACCTCGAGCCTGGCGGCGTGCAGGTTCTTCACCATCTGCTTGAACTCCGCGACCTGCTCGCCGTGGGTGCCATTCGAGGTATAGCGTGAGTCCGGCGCGAAGTAGCCGATCGAGCTGTAGCCCCAGTAGTTCGACAGGCCGCGGGCCACGAGGAAGCTGTCATCGACGAAGTGATGAATGGGCAGCAACTCGACGGCGGTGATGCCGAGCCGCTGGAAATACGCAACGGCCAGCGGCGAACCGATGCCGGCGTAGGTGCCGCGCAACTCTTCAGGCAGCTCCTTCCAGAGCTGCGAGAAACCTTTCACATGCGCCTCGTAGATGATCGTCTCGGAGAACTCGCGCCGCAGGAGTTTGTCGCCACCCCAGTCGAAGGCGTCGTCGTCGACGACCACCGACTTCGGCATGAGCGCGGCATTGTCGCGGTCGTCCATCTCGCCGTCGTCCTCGCCACCCATGCGATAGGCAAACATCTCGTCGCTCCATTTGAAGCCGCCGCTGATCGCCTTGGCGTAGGGATCAAGGAGTAGCTTGTGGGCGTTAAAGCGGTGCCCGTTCTCCGGATCATACGGACCGTGGACGCGGTAACCGTAGAGCTGGCCGGGCTGCACGCTGGGCAGGTAGCCGTGCCAGACTTCTTCGGTCTTCTCCGCGAGCGCAAAGCACGCCGTTTGCCGCGTCGGATCACTGGCGTCGAAGAGGCAGAGTTCCACTTTCGTGGCGTTGGCGCTGAAGAGCGCGAAGTTCGTGCCCTCGCCATCGAAGGTCGCTCCGAGCGGATAGCTGTAGCCCTGGCAGAGATGAAGTTTGTCCATGTGGTGTTTGCTTTAATGCAACGGAGTGTCGGGCAGAACATCGCGCGACAACGCCGTGGCGGATGGCTGGATTCGCAGCGCGCCGGCGGGCGGCGTTAGATTTTCAGCAGCGCAATCGCTGCGAGGTCGTCCTCGCACGGTTCGCTGTTCGATCCACCACGCAAGCGCGCGAGCACCTGATCGAGCAGCGTCGCGCCGGGCGTCGCGGCGCCCAGCGTGTCGGCCACCGCGCTCAGCGCGAAGCGTTCGCCGTCCGGTTTTTTGAAGGCGAAAAGGCCGTCCGAATAAAGCAGCGCCGCATCTCCGGCGGCGAGCGTGACCTCGCTCTGGCCGTCGGAAAGGTGATCCTGAAATCCGAGGAGCGTGCTGTGCGGGCCGAATGATTCGAGGGTGCCATCTTTCCGGCGCACGAGCAGCGGCGGGTGGCCCGCGCTGGAGAAGGTCAGCGTGCCGGCGGGATCGACCAGGGCGCAGCAGCCGGTCATGAAGGAGCGGCCGTGAAAGAACTCGCGGAAGGCGGCATTTACCGATTGGAGCACCTCCGCGGGCGTGCCTGCCGTTTCGCAGGCCTGATGAAAAAGCTGCGCCGCCAGGGCGGTGAACAGCGCGGCGGCCGCGCCATGCCCCGTCGCGTCGGCCAGCCAGAAAAGCCAGCGGCCGTGGCCCATCGGCCGCCAGCCGAAGACGTCGCCGCCGACCTGAATCACCGGCTGATACATGGTTTGCACCGACCAACCGGAGATCGGTGGCCGCATCGCCGGGATGAGGGCGCGCTGCGTGGCCTGGGCCGCTGCGAGATCCGCTTCCTGCGCGGTTCGCCAGCGGGCGAGTTCCTCATTGCGCCAGCGCAATTCATCCGAGAGCGCGCCGAGTCGGAGCTGCGTCTGGATGCGCGCGGTGAGGATTTCGCGGCTCACCGGCTTGGTCACGAAGTCGTTCGCTCCAGCCTGGAGGCAGCCGATTTCCTCCGCCTCGCCGGCGTGCGCCGTGAGCATGATCACCGGCAGCGATCGCAGATCCTCGCGGGCATGCGTCCGCACGCGATGACAGACCTCCGCGCCGTTCAGGCCGGGCATCTCGAAATCGAGGACGATCAAATCCGCCTCGGCCGTGCCGATTAACTGCAGCGCCTCTTCTCCAGTGGCCGCAACCAGCATCTCGAACCCCGAGCGTTGCAGCGCCGCGCTCAGCAGCTTGCGGGAAACTGCGTCGTCATCCGCGAGGAGCACGCGGGGCGGGCGAGGAGTGGCAGGGGCTTCGGGACGATCAGCACGACGGTCAAGCATCGGAGGACAATCGTGGCGCACATGGTTGCTGGCCGTGAAGGAAACCCAGAAGCGCGCGATTGGTCTTCGCGCTTCGCGCCATTGCCCGGCCTGCTACGGTCGCGGTCCCGTGAATCCGCTTCTTTCCCTGCTCCCGACCGCCGCCGCTCCCGACAGCAGTGCGCTGCTTGGACAGTTTTTGGACTATGTCGAAAAGCGGAAGCTGGCGCTTTATCCGGCGCAGGAGGCGGCGATTCTCGAGCTGTTCGACGACAAAAACGTCATCTTAAATACGCCGACCGGCTCGGGCAAATCGCTCGTCGCGACGGCGCTGCATTTCCACAGCCTCGCGCAGGGGCGGCGGTCGGTTTACACCTGCCCGATCAAGGCGCTGGTGAACGAAAAATGGCTGGCGCTCTGCCGGGAATTTGGGCCGGAGAATGTCGGCCTGAGCACCGGCGATGCGACGGTCAATCGCGACGCGCCGATCCTCTGCTGCACCGCGGAAATCCTCGCCAACATCGCGCTGCGCGAAGGCGCGGACGCGCGGGTGCAGGACGTGGTGATGGACGAGTTTCACTACTACGCCGATCGCGAGCGCGGCGTGGCCTGGCAGGTGCCGCTGCTCACGCTGACGAAGACGCGCTTTCTGCTGATGTCGGCGACGCTTGGCGAGACGGCCTTATTCGCGGAAGAGCTGACGCGCTTGAACGGCCGCGAGACGGCGACCGTGAGTTCGACCGATCGGCCGGTGCCGCTGGAGTTTTCCTACGCGGAGACGCCGCTCGCGCAGACGCTCGAAGCGCTGGTCACCGGCGGCAAAGGACCGGTCTATGTCGTCCACTTTACGCAAGCGGATGC
>JBBQIZ010000056.1:0-22862 GCA_038325425.1 Chthoniobacterales bacterium | reverse complement strand
CCCGGTGAGAATAAGCGCCGGGTGCCGTGGTATCTGCACCTCCTCTACTTTGCGCTCGCGCTCCTGGCCTACGCCTACCTCGCCAACTATAGCGGGAACTTCGACTGGAACGAATACGAGCACCGGCCCGGCGCGCGGGCGAAGCGCGAATACCTCGAACGCGTCGCTGAAGCGAAACGCGCCAAAGCCGCCGCCGCGCCAGCAAACGCGGCAACCGTTCCGAAGCCGTGAGTTGCTGCTGCCATCAGCCGGAAGTCGCGCCTACGAAGCCCGCGGAGACCTGCTGCTCGACGACTCCGCCTCCGCGCGGCGGGGGCAATAGCTGGCTCAAGTTCGGAGTGGTAGCCGCGTTGGCCGGACTCGCGATGACCCTGAGTCTGGCGCTCAATCTCACGCCGCCGGAAGGCACCTCTCGAACCATCACGCATGGTGCGCTGATCGCGTTGAATGTCCTCTGCTTCGCGCTCCTCGGCGGCCCGGTGCTGCGCGGCGCGTGGGAAGCGCTGCGCCGCGGACGGATCGTGACCGATCAGCTTTTCCTCGCGGGCATGACCGGCGCTTTCGGCGCATCGCTCCTCAGCACGCTGCGCGGGCGCGGCGACATCTACTACGAAGTCGTCATCATCCTGCTCGCCATCCATGCCCTCGGACGATTGCTCACCGAGCGCCAGCGCGCCTCCGCCACGCAGACCCTCGACGAATGGCGCGCCACGCTGGAACGCTGCACCGTCGTGCTGCCGGATGGACGGACGACCGCCACCACCGCCAGTCGGACGCGGCGCGGAGAAACCGTTCGTGTTCAGCCCGGCGAGACTGCTCCGCTCGACGGTGAGGTGATCAGCGGCCGCGCTTACGTGCTGGAGACCGCGCATAGTGGCGAGCCCTTCCCCGCCGCGCGCCAGGTCGGCGACCAGGTGCTCGCCGGCAGCATCGTGCTCGATGGCCCGCTCGACCTCACGGTGACGCGTGCGGGCGCCTCGCGCGAAGTGGATCGGCTCGCCGACGCGATCGCCGCACTGAGCCGCGAGAAGTCGCAGATCGAGAACCTCGCTGACCGCGCGGTGCGAATTTTCCTGCCCGCCGTGATCGTGCTTTGCCTCGGCACGTTCTTCGCGTGGTGGCCGATGGCCGGAGCACCGCGCGCGCTCTTCAACGCTCTCGCCGTGCTGCTCGTGGCCTGTCCGTGCGCCCTCGGCATCGCGCTGCCGCTCGCCCATCGCCTCGGGCTGCAACGCCTCGCCGCGCTCGGCCTCGTGCCGCGCAGCGCGAGCGTGGGTGAGCGTCTCGCCACGATTACGCGCGTGGTCTTCGACAAGACCGGCACTCTCACCGAAGTCGGTCTCGAGGCCGGCGCGCTCCGTTTCCGCGAAGGCGGACTTCCGGACCTGCGAGCCATGATCGCGGAGATCCAGCGCCGCACCGCGCATCCCGTCGCGCGCCCCTTCTGGTCGTGGAGCGACGCCTTGCCCGCGGGCACGACGCTCCAATGCGTGGACGTGCTCCCCGGCCAGGGCGTGCGCGGGATCTTCCTGCAGAGCAGCCGACGCTGCACGGTGGAAATCGGCAACGCCACGCTCCTGCCCGCGCCGGAACCCGCGAGCGACCAGACGCGCCGACTCTACGTGCTCCTCGACGGGCGCTGCGTCGCGACCGTGGACCTGCTGGAAAGTCCGCGCCCCGGCCTCGCGCAACTCATGGACGACCTGCGTTCATCGGGAATCAAGCTCGCGCTTCTCACCGGCGACATCGCCCTGCCGTCCGCACTCCGCGATCTCCCGCTCGAAGTCGCCACGCAACTTTCCGCGGAGGAAAAGGCCCGGCGCGTCGCGGCGTGGGAGCACGCCGGCGAGCGTGTGCTCTTCATCGGCGACGGCCTCAACGACACCGAAGCCATGAGCCGCGCCACGGTCGGTCTGGCGGTGAGCGGCGGCCACGACACCGCGCGCGACGCCGCCGATGGCGAATGGCTTTCGCCCGATTTCACCAGACTCCCCGCCGCCCTCCGCGCCGCCGCAGCCACGCGCCAGACACTCCGCCGCATCATTGGCTTCGCCTTCGCCTACAACAGCATCGGCCTCGCGCTCGCCGCCAGCGGAATGCTGCATCCCGTCGCCGCCGCATTGCTCATGCTCGTCTCCAGCCTCACCGTCACCACGCTGGCCAACCGTGAGCCGGGGAGCAAAGCGCGCCGTCTCCCGCCAAGCGCCAGCGCTGCACGGCCGCCGGCTCCGATCCAAAGCCGAGGCCTCCTCGCGCAGACCAAGCGCCCACGCGCGGGAGCAAAACCCATTATCCAGTCATCCTGATGCCCCTCTTCACTCCCCTCGTTTTGTTCTCCAGTGGTTGCTTCCTGATCTACGGATCAAGGAGCCTCTTCACCCACTCCATGCAACAGGAGTTCGAGAGATTCGGACTGGCAAATCTCCAGCAATTCACGGGAGCGCTGGAGATAGCCGGAGCCGGTGGATTGATGCTGGGATTGTTTGTGCCGATGCTCGGCTGCCTCGCCGCCGGCGGACTGTCGTTGCTCATGCTGCTCGGATTTTTGGTGCGGTTGAAAATCAAGGACGGCGCGCTGCGGGCGTTCCCGGCCCTGTTCTTCATGGCGCTGAATCTCTACCTGCTACCCGGTTTTCTGAAGAACGCGTGACGGCTCGCGGATTTGTTTCTACGGTCACGACTG
This sequence comes from Chthoniobacterales bacterium, assembly GCA_038325425.1. Taxonomy (GTDB): domain Bacteria; phylum Verrucomicrobiota; class Verrucomicrobiia; order Chthoniobacterales; family Chthoniobacteraceae; genus Chthoniobacter. The sequence goes on along the minus strand of JBBQIZ010000056.1, from coordinate 20,179 downwards.
ATCGATCCCATTATTTCCAGGACGCCGCATGCACCTCTTCAAATTGATCCTGCAAACCGTGATCGCGCTCGGCATCATCCATGTCTGGCTCTGGCGTTCTGGACGGGCGAGCGTGTGGCGCGGTGGGTCGGCGACCACCATGAAGGAAGAGTTTGCCGCCTACGGACTTCCAGCGGGCGCGATGTATCTGGTCGGATTCCTGAAGCTGCTTTGCGCGCTGCTTTTGCTCGTTGGCATTTGGCTCCCAGCGGTGACCACGCCCGCAGCCGCCGGAGTCGCGTTGCTCATGGCGGGCGCCATCGCCATGCACCTGAAGATCGGCGACCCAATGAAGAAGTCGCTGCCCGCCGCCACCCTGTTCGTCTTGAGTTTGCTCGTGGTCGTCCTCTAGCGCGGAGGTCACTCGGAAAGAGCTGGAATCCGCGCAGGAAAGGCCGTGCTCAAAATTTTCAACGAGTCTTCTGAAAGAGGAGTCCCTGCAGGGCGGGAATCAATCTCACGCTTTGGAAAAGAAACCGCCGCGCCGCAGGGTGAAGGACGACCCGCTGGAGGATCGCGGCAGTGCGAAGGCGGCTGGCGAATTCGGCGTCAAGCCAGCGGGAAAGGGTCAGGCGCGCTCCGTCCCATGACGATGTTCCGGCGGACCAGGCGGCGAGGGGCTCGACGGCTGCGAATGCGGATTCGCAGGCCATGGACATGCCGTTGCCGGTCACGGGCGGAATCATGGTCACGGCGTCGCCGATGCTCATCTCTTTGCTGAGGAGCGCGCGGCGCGGCGTGAGGCCGAGGGCGGCGACGGAGGAAAAAGAGGCGGCGTCCCAGCGCGCCTCGGCGAGTCGGGCGTGGAGTGCGGAGCCGGGTTCACCGCCGAGCCATCCGCGCCAGTCGCGGGCCAATGTGGGGACGGGTTCGCGACTGCGGAAGAGGCCGCAAACATTCACGCGCCCGTCTTCCACCGCGCAGAGGCCGACGTAGCCGCGCGGAGTGAAGTGCATTTCCAGTCCCGCGCCGAGAGTGATGCCGTGGGCGTGGGCCTTCAGCCCGAACAGGCGCCAGCCGCCTTCCTCCGTTTGCGGACGGCGGCCCGTGGCCCGGACGATTCCCTCTCCTGCTGCGGTGGATGCGCGCTGTGCAGTGCTGAGTTCGCCGCCGAGCGAGGTGAACATTTCCGCGAGAGCGGCATCCATTTTCCAGCGCGAGATGCACAGCGCGGGCGATGGGAGTGCGCGCCCTGCGGTGGTGCTCGCGCCGAGGGAAAAGGTGACGTCGGAGGCTTGGCGGGCACCGGTGAGGCGGGCTTCGATGCCGAGCGCGGCAAGGACTTCGCGGCCTTTGCCGCTGAGGAATTCGCCGCAGACTTTGTGGCGCGGATAGGTGCCTGCCTCGATGATGCGCACGGGCACGCCACGGCGGCGCAGACCAATGCCGAGACAGAGCCCGGAGAGCCCGCCGCCGATGATGGTGACGGCTTTCATCCCTTCCGTGCGCAAAACCAATGGCTGAACGGAAACGCGCGCCGCTCTTCGCAAAGCCAGCCGTCGCGCGGCCACAGGGTGCTGAGTTCGCGCGCGCGGAAACCGGCTTCGACGCTCACGCGGGCGTCGTGCAGCGTGACGGCATGTGCGCCGATGAGCGGGAGCGCGGCGACACCGGCGAGGCTCAGCCGTCCTCGCCGCGGCTCCATCGCGGCGAAGAGCGGGGTCGCGCGGGATGCCAGGTCGAGGAGGTGGGTGAGCGCGGTATCGTCGAAATGATGGAGGAAGAGATTCGCGCAAATCGCCTCGAGCGGGCGCGGCTCGCACAGCCAATCGAAGACATCCGCCTTTTCCACACACACGATCCATCCCGCACGCTGCAAGGTGAGCAACGTGATGGCGGCGACACATGGAGTGCGATCCACGAGGTAGAGCGTCGCACCGTTTCCCTCGGGGAACGTCGCCAGGAGATTCTCCGCCACGATCACGCCGTCACCGGCGCCGAGTTCGGCCACCGCCCGAGGGGGACTTGATGCAAACTCGCGCCGCAGCCACGACCGCCATGCACGCCGGTGGCCCATGAGGGCATTGAGCGCATGCAGGTCGCGCCTGGAGGCTCTCGCCTCCGGTGCCGCGGGCGGAAGTTCGTCGAGGAGTTCGGGTGTGAGACGGCGAGCTTTCATGGCACTTCCAACCCTGCACCGTGACTGCTGAATCCAGCACCGCAAGAAGCCAGCCAGCATTTCCGGCCGGGCACGCCCTCATCGAGCGCGCGACGGAGTGCGAAGAGACAGCTCGGGCTGCTCATGCTTCGCAGTTGCGAGCGATCGCGGTTCCGAGACCCGTGGTGAACATGTGACTGCTTCTACGCGTGAGCGCCGCTTGGCGCCTCACATTTCCTTGCTCGTCGCCGGCTGCAAAGTAAGACCCAGCACGCAGGTGAGCGGAGAAATCACGCCTGAGCCATTAGCGCGACACGCGACGCCCCTGGCCATGAACTGCCCTGAATTTCCTAATCCAAAGGGCGCCAGGATCCGGTTTCTATTGTCGGCGTGCAATGACTCCAACATGCTCCGTGCGCATGAACCCCGATCTTGAAAAACCACTCGAAGCCGAGATCGCGCTTTTGCAGCGGGTGGCGCAAGGCGACCGGCGGGCTTTCGAGGAGCTATATGATCGCTTTTCGGGGGTGTTGTTTTCCACCGCTTACCGCGTGCTGAACAATCAGGAGGCCGCCGAGGACGTGCTCCAGGATGTCTTCATCCAGATCTGGGAAAAGGCGCCCCTCTACGACCCGACGCGCGGCAAGCCGATGACGTGGGCGGTCACGCTCACGCGCAACAAGGCGATCGACCGACTGCGCTCGACGCAGCGCCGCAACCGCCTGCAGGACGATGTGCAGCGCGAGTCGGAGACGTTCGAGCAGTTCGACGACCGGAGTTCCTTCGATGCCGTCGCCTCGGGGGAGACAAGCAAACTCGTCCGCGAGGCGATCCAGAAGCTCTCGAAAGACCAGCGCGAAGCCATCGAACTCGCGTTCTTTTCCTCGCTCACGCAAACGGAGATCGCGGAGCGTCTCGGCGAACCGCTCGGCACCATCAAGGCGCGAATCCGTCGCGGGATGATGAAGCTGAAGGACGTGATCAGCCCCGAACTATAGCGGGCCGCTCCGCTTATGCCGCGATGCGGCCGGTGAGTTCGCGTTCGCGCGCGACCAGCCAGAGCAACTCACCAGCGTCGTCGAGGATCGGCGTGATCGCGACTTCGACCCAGTAAGGGGTGCCGTTCTTGTGATAGTTAAGGATTGTCTCCTGACACGGGCGGTATTCATGCACGGCGCGACGCATCCGCTCCGCGGTTTCGCGATCGGTTCCGGCACCTTGCAGGATCGGGCCGAGGTTTTTACCCTTCAACTCCTCGAGAGTGTAACCGCACATGGCGCTGAAGGTGGGATTGACCCACTGCACGAGACCATTCGGTCCGGACATCACCATACCCTCGGGCGTGGAATGCTGCGGGCGGTCGGCGATCAGGCCGGAAAGGCGTGCCCTGAGTCTCGGCGAAGGCGTCGCGCCGGCCGGCGGCTGGGTGGAGAGCACGACCGCGGCTCCGATCTCCGCGAGTCCGGCGACGAGTTCCCGGAGTTCGTGGTGAAATTCGAGGACGAGTTCAAACTGCTCGCGCTCCTGCGTCGTCATCGTCCCGGCAGCGTAGAGCGCGGCTTGGTTTTGCAGGAATTCGTTGAGCATGGGAAAGCGGATCAGTGACGGCTGAGATGTTGAACCAAGCGCGATACGACGCTCCTCCCGCTCTGGATACCTTCGGGAATAGATTTTTTGCAGCAGCACCGCGTCCGAACCAGCGCGTTCAAGCGAGACGCAGCGGGAACGATTCGGCAGGCGTGTTGACCCCATGAACCCAAATCGATGAAGCACGACACGACGCTGCGAAATCTCGTCCTTAACCTCGGCGATCAGCTCGACGAGCACTCGGCGACCTGCCTCCTGCGCCACGAGCCGACGCTCGCGAAGAACCCGCGCATCGTCAACGATGCTCCATGGTCGCAGTCTTGAACGTCGTCCTCGCCCTGTTCACCGCCATTTCCTTCGCCGGATACGGTTCGGCGTGCTTTTTGTCGGCCTACATGAAACGAGAGTTCGATCGCTACCACCTTGGATCGCAGCGCGCGCTGGTCGGCGGACTGCAATTGTGCGCGGCTATCATTTTCGCTGACGATGCGCAGAATGACCCCTTTGGCCCATCGGCGCAGTTCCACGCTTCCCCGTTGCGGGCTGGCGTCTGCTGCTGTGGCCGAGGCTGCCGTTTCCGTGGTGTTGAGCATTCGTGCCGTTTCCGTTCTTCATCCCGTAGGTAGAAGCGTCGGGCATGAAGCCCACTTCCTGGATTCCACGGCCACGGTGGCGTCGGGGATTTCGACGGTGAGCGAGACGGAGCAGGAGTGACTGCTATAATTGGGGAGGCCCAATGTTTTTTTGATAGGTCATGGACAGAATGACTTCCATAGGTGTGATCCTTTCTTGGATGTGGGCACAAAAAGGCCGACCGGGATGGTCGGCTTGATCATGGCGCCAGTTGTAGAGCTAGCGCGCTTTGATGCGTAGGGTAGTCGCAGGTTTCCTTGTCGGTCATCAGCCGGTCGTCGCTGGAGAGTGCGGAGGATTGCGTGTTCATGCCACGCTCGCGGCGTCAATTTCGCGACGCCGTGAACCTGATCGGCACGATGTTGCTGGCGATCGCGGGCATCACGTTGAACCACGCGATCGCCTGCGATCTCGTGACCACCTTGCGGTAGTTCTTGAAGAGCTTCTGGGGCGAGTTGCCCATCTCGAGCGACACCGGCGCGGCGTCGTTCGTCATCGCGAGGCGGTTGCTGGCGTAGCTATGGCGCAGGCCGTTCTGCTTCCACTTGAGCGGCGGCAGATTCACCGCGTGCCTTCGTTGCTATCATGGGTTGCCTCCGCTAGACAGACCGGGAGGCTGTAGTTCAACACCGGCCCGTGCGGCTTTGCTTGCGGTTTGATCCACTCCACCAGCACGGGAAGGATGGGAGCAAGGCGGCGCGAGGCGGTCTTCGTTTGGTCGCAGCCGATGTCGATGACTTTTTCACCCCAATTGAAGGTCTTCCGGTGCGAGCGAACCGGCAGCGCGCCAATACACGGTCAACGTGCGATACCGGCCGATGCGAACGGAGTAGATTTTGACTGTGACCGAGCCTGCTTTGACCAAGCGTGGCGCAGCCCCCGAATCCGCGGAAAGCTTCATAAAGCCGTCCTCGAAGTCAACGGCACCACGCGCCGGAGTAGGTTTTGAGAGTGACCGAGTCTGCTTTGATCAAGGCTTGGCGCAGCCCCCGAAACCGCGGAAAGTTTCCAAGAACTTTCCAATAAATCACCGCAATCAACGTAACTCGTTGATGTTGTTGGTGACCCTAACGGGATTCGAACCCGTGTTACTCCCGTGAAAGGGGAGTGTCCTAGGCCACTGGACGATAGGGTCTTTTCTTGGAAAAGAGCGCGGGAAAATGCCGGGCAGGCGCCGTTCTTGCAAGAACATTCTCCACTCTTTCTCCCGCCGGCCTTCACACGGGTTGACGATTTCGCGGGATTGCGACGATGATCGGTTTTTCTGTCTTATGATGAGCACCTCCCGTTTTCTCCTCGTGTGCGCCGCGGCTGCTGCCCTGACCGCCACCTTCACTGCTTGCCACAAGAAGCCCAAGCGGATCGCTCCTGCCGCGGAAAAGGAAAAAGCCTCACCCTCGATCGATGTGCGCTATGAAGCGGCCCGACGGATGTTGCTGGAGGGGAAATTCACGGATGCGGCTACAGCCTTCGGTGAACTCAGCGCTGAACCGAAGATCCGGCAGCCGCTCTTTAACTGGATCTCCGTGCTCCACGGCATGGCGCTGCTGCTCGACGGCCGGGAGAAAGAGGCGCGCCCGGTCTTCGCGCAACTCGTGGAGCGCGGGCCTTTCTCGGAAAAGGAAGAGGATGCGCTGATGGCGAAGTTTTTCGTCGATATCGGAACGGCGCTGAGCGGGGAGGCGGTGATTCCCGCGACCGTGGCCAAAGATTTCGATAAGTGGTCGTTCGAAGGCATCGTTTTCCTTCTTTACGCGTTGAAGGACTGGAATCTGGAAAACTTCGATGAAGCGGTGCCGCTCTTCCGTCAATTTGCCGGGGTACAGCCGGAAAGGATGGTGGCGTGGGCGGATGGCCCGGCGGATCTCAAGAAGCTGCAGGAACTCGCGGAAAACTGCGTGAACGATTACCTGGAATTCCGACCCGCGAGTGAAGCGCTGAACGCCGCCACAAACCCCGAACAGCAGCATGAGGCGGTGGAAAAAGCGCGGGTCGCCCGCGCCAAAATGAAGCTGACGACGAAGCTTTCCCGGGAACTCGACTCCAAAATCGCGGAACTCGGTCCGAAAGTGGCGGCGATCATGGCCGAAAAGGAAAAGATGTCCTCCGACGAGTTGGCCTTCGATGCCAAGGCGCTGCCGGAGGCAAAACAAAAGCGCGTCGAGTTGCACGGCAAATTCCTGTTCGCCGAGGCCCGCCAGACCATCCTCGATCCGGCTCTGAAGACCGAGAAAGCCCGCGAGGAACAACAGCTTCTGGCGAAGAAGTCGCAGTGGCTGGCCAACTTCAAGGATCAACTCCTCGAAGACCTGAACGCCAAGGGTTACGCGCAGCCGCTGACTTCGCGCCAGGGCGCTCCGATTGCCGGCGGCGTGGTGCGGGCGGACGCCCAGCAGGTGTTCGTCAATTCACCCCTCGGTCAGGTCTCGGTGCCATGGGCGGACATTGCGCCCGACAGCGCGTTTGCGATGGGCCGGTCGTTTATCCAGGCGGATATGCCGCCGGCCATCCTGTCGTTCCGCAAATGGCATCTCGGGGTGTTCGGCTCCTTCGCGGGCAAGCCGGAGAGCCTGGCGTTGCTCAAGGAAGCCGCGGAGATCCGGTCGATCTTTGCCGAGGAATTGCCCCTCTTCGAGAAACCTTCGGATCCCTTCTGAACGCGGGGTCGCTGGCTTTGTTCACACTTAGAATGAAGGAAGAAAGAAATTTTCCTCTCTCCTTCTTAATCATCAGAGTGTGAATAACCGGCGTTCGGGGCGTTCTTCGTCGAGCCCTGCGCAGTTCCACGGCGGTGGAAGGCTGCGAACAAGTAGCCGGAGCCTCACCAACACCTGGCCCGAAGGCCGACCTGCGGGTCGTTTATTGGGCGCCATTCGCAGTTGTTCGATAGTTATTCAGGAAGTTGTCCGTTCGTCTTTCCGCTCGGCGCCACCTCCGCATTCCACAATCTTTTGGCGAGGGCGTCCCGCGCGGCGGCTGTTTCCGCCTCCTTCTTGCTGCGGCCTTCGCCTTCGCCCAGTTCGCGACCTTCCCAGACGATCGTGGCGACGAAACGCTTGAGATGTTCGGGCCCAGACTGGTCGATGATCGGGTAGGTCGGGCTGACCGGGGAAATGGATTGGAGCAACTCCTGGAGCCGGCCCTTGGGATTGGTGTCGGGCGGATCGATCTCGAGTTCTTCGAGAAGTTCGCGCGATTCGGTGAGGACGATGCGTCGGACGGTGACGAAATCGCTATCGAGATACATCGCGCCGATTAGCGCCTCGAAGGCGTCGGACAGGGTCGAAGCGCGCTCCCGGCCGCCATTGGCTTCTTCGCCGCGGCCCATCATGAGATATTTCCCGACTCCGATCCGCTCGGCGAGCACGCGCAGGCCTTCGCGGGAAACGATCCGGGCGCGGATCTTCGTGAGCTGGCCCTCGCCGAGCTTCTGGTATTGATCGAAGAGATATTCGGTGAAGATGAGCTGCAAGACGGCGTCGCCGAGGAATTCGAGCCGTTGGTTATCGAAGTGATGCCGCTGGGTCTCGTGGCCGAGGCTGGGGTGGGTCAGCGCTTCCGCGAGCAGGAGCGAATTGCGGAATTTGTATTTGATGCGCTGTTCGAGCGGGTTCATGAGGGGCGTGGCGGCGTATAGTGCATGGGGTCAGGCAGGCGGGCAAATGCCAAGTCGGGCGCGTTGACCCGGCGGGCCGTCCGTGGGATAGCAAGGCCCGCCCGCACCCGATGTCCGCTTCCACGCCTGTCCCGCCCCCCGCTTCCCCGCGGAATCCGTGGCCGCGCGTCGTGATGATCGTGGCGGTGCTGGCCATCCTGGTGGGCGCGGGCCTGTGGCTGGCGCGGATGCTGATCGGTGCGCCGGCGGCGACGCTCGGCGAGGGGGCGAAGCTGGTGACAACCATCGGCCACCAAGCGGTGGACGTGGCGCGGGCCTTTCGCGAGGGGCGGGTGAAGCAGGAGTTTTTCAGCCACGCGGCGACGCTGAGCGGGACCGGCCGGCTGCAAGTCGCAACGTTGAAACAGCGTGAGACTTTTCTCCGCGAAGAATCGGGCAGCACCGCTTGGGGCCTGATTCCGGTGCCGAAGATCGTCGTCCAGGCGCAGGCGCCGGTGGAATACACCTATTTCGTCGATCTCAAGGGCGCGTGGGATTTTCGTCAGCAGGACAAAACCGTGACGGTGGTTCCACCGCCGCTGGAGCCGAACACTCCCTCCCTCGATGTCTCCGCGCTCGCCTTTTACACGCTGGAGGGAAGCATCTGGCGCGACGATGCGCCGGTGCGCGAGCGGCTGCGCGAGACCTTCACCATGAGCCTGCGCAAGCGGGCGCGGAACAACGAGGCGCTGGTCCGCGAGGTCAGCCGGCGCGAGATCGCGAGCTTTGTGGAAAACTGGCTGAGCGAGAAGTTCGGCGACGGCCGCGATCATACGGTGAAGGTGGTTTTCCCCGACGAACTGCCACCCGCGCCGGGCGAAAGCCCGAAACCTTGAAGAAAGCCAAATGGGGTGGTCGACGGGACTCGAACCCGCAACAGCCAGTACCACAAACTGGAGCTCTACCATTGAGCTACGACCACCATTTGGAGAGGCGGAACATAGCAAAGCGTCCCCGCTTGCCAACGGGATTTTTTTCGCAGGCATCGGCCGGGTTCGGCCCGGTTGGCAAGAGGCGAAACATTTGCGTGCAATCCGACCGTCCCTGCCCATTCATATTCCCATGGACGAACCGAACGACCCGCCCCGTTCCGCTGGTTGCTGCGACTGGCAGCACACCGTGGAGGATTGGAATCAATGCGCGCAGAAGCTCATCCGCGAAGATCCCGCCAAAGCCGTCGGCTTCGCGTTGTTGGGTGGGGTGCTGCTGACGATCTTCCCCGTCGGCCGTGTCGTCAGCGCGCTCGTGCGCCTGACGTTTGCCCTGGCGCGTCCGCTCCTGCTCGTTCTGGGAGCGATCAAGCTCTACGAAGAATTCGAGAAGAAGCAGAAACCGTAACGGACTCCCACCGCCTCGCCTTATGAAGACCCACGACGCCAACGAGCATGCGCAGGATTTGCTGCGCGAAACCGACCACGCCATCCGCGCCAACCCCGTGCCCGCCGTGCTGACCGCGTTTGGCATCGGCTTCGCGCTCGGATTACTGACCCGCTACATCGAGCCGACCCCGAAACGGGAGCCGTGGCAGGAGGCACTCGATGAAGTCCGCGCTGCCCTCGCGAGCAGCGCCAAACGCGGCAAGAAAGCCTACGCGCATTCCGCCGATGTGGTTCGGGACGCGGTCGAGCAGGCCGTGGAAAAAGCCCGCGACATCGACGTCGATCCCGTGGCGAAGTTCTGGAAGAAGCTCTGGACCTAGACCCGCGCGCTACTGCTTGCGGAAGAGCGCGGCCTGCACGTCAGCGGGGTCGAGGTCGCTGAGGTCGAGGCCTTCGCCGGGCGAGCGTTTCGAGGCGACGCCGATCCGCTCGGCGATCGATTGCGCGGCCGGGTTGGCGTAGTATTTCATCGAGCCGACGGTGAGGTGCGTGGGGAAGACAATCACGAGGAGGGAATTTTCGTCCACGTTCACCATCAGGGTGCTGAAGTGTTCGCCCTGCTGATACATGCTCGTGAAGTTGTTCTCATTGACGAGCTGCGCCATGAACTGCACGGCGTTGTAAGCGTTCGAACCGAGAGTGGCAAAGGTGGTGGTGTCGATCGATTCGGGGTTGCCGCATTGGTGGATGAGGTAACCGGCTTTTTCGACGAGCAGGGCGACGTGCGCTTCGCTTTTCTTGAGCAGTTCGCCCAAGACCACATTCAGATGGTCGAGATCTTCCTGGTTGAGCTGAGGAAATTGGCTCATGGAGCGGAGGGTTACTTGCGCGCTCCGTCGTTGAGGAATTTATGGAGCAACAGACGGGTGATCATGTTGAGCGTTTCGAAGACACCTTCACACTTCGCGGCCGAGGCCTCGAACGAGGGCACCTGAATCTCGCGATTGTTGAGGACGAAATCCATGTACTCGATGGGTGCGACATCCGGGAGGTCGCGCTTGTTGTACTGCATGACGTAGGGGATGTCGTCGAGGCTGAGGTTGAGCGTTTTGAGGTTGTCCTCGAGATGCTTAAAAGTCTCCACGTTTTCCTCCATCTTGTCGTATTGCGAATCGGCGACGAAGACGATGCCATCGACGCCGCGGAGGACGATCTGGCGGGTGGCGTTGTAGATGACCTGGCCGGGGACGGTGAAGAGCGCGAACTTGGTTTTGAAGCCTTTGATGGCGACGGCTTCGAGCGGGAAGAAATCGAAAAAGAGCGTCCGGTCGCTGCTCGTCGCGAGCGAAGTCATTTTGCCTTTGGCGGTCGTTTCGGGGACCTGGACGTTGGCGTGGACCTGCTCGAGGTTGGTCGTCTTGCCGCTCTTGGCGGGACCGTAATAGACGATTTTGACCTGAAGTTCCTTGGTCGCTTGGTTGATGATGGCCATGAGATGAGTGTTATTTGTGGGTCTGTCGCGCCAGCTCCTCGGAGATGAGACGAAGCTCCTGCCAGGGCAGGGACTCGCCGGGTTTGCCGAGGACGGCGAGATAGACAAACCCGAGGCGGTAGATCTGGCAGTGCGCGCCGTGGGTGGTGAAAAGCATGTCGTCCACTTCGCCGAGTTTCATCTCGTTCGAGTATTGGTTGAGCCGCGCAAAAATCTGCGGCAGGAAGGCGGCGACGACTTCGCCTTTCACGCCTTCGGGCAGGGAAGCGGCGACGGGCAGGCCTTCCTGCAAAGCGACGATCGCGCCGGCGACTCCGGGCAGTTTGGTCAGGCCGGCGACCATTTCCGTGGGTGTCCAGTCGCGTTTTTGCGGCTGGCCGAAGAGTTCGCCGATGGTCTCGGGCGCTTTGTGCGGCTCCGGAGCCGCGGTGTCGGGCGCGACGGCCTCGGGTTCCGAAGCGGCTTCGGCTTCCTGGCTCGGTTCGGGCGGAGCCGGTGCGGGAGCGACCGCTGCTTCGCGACCGCTGCTGAAGAGCGCCGGGATGCTGCCGTCCATCGCCATCTTTTTGCGGTCGGTGTTCGGCGTTTTGGTGGCAGCGAGGTAGGAGGGCGCCACGAATTTCAGCGGCAAGAGGAGCGCGGTGTCGGCGGGCGCGACGGTCGAATCGCCGGCGGCGGGTTCCAGCCAGGCGTGGATCTGGCCCCATGAAAAGACGACACGGCCCTTCGAGAGGCCCGCGCCAACCACTGCGAGCGGCAGGGTCACGATCGTCGCTGGATCCAGGCCTTCGATGGCGGCCCGGATTTCCTCGGGCCAGCCCGCGGCCAGCGGCGCGACGGGGAGATCGAGGGTCGGGCCGTCCGGTTTTGGGATGGGTGCCGCGGCGGGCGGATGGCTGCCGTTGTGTGCGGCGGGCGGAGCGACGTCGCTGGGGCCGGATACCGGGGTCTCCAGTTTGAAGTCGGCAGACGAGGCGACGGGCGCGGCGGTGGATTGAGAAGCCGAGACGTTGTCGAAATGTTCCCGCAGACCGTCGTCCATTTTCAAACCACGCGAACCTTCCGGCGAGACTTCGGCGGGGAGTTCCCGCGAGAGATCGAGGACCTGTGGTTGCGTGTCGTCCTCGGGCGCGACGGCGTAGGGATTGGTCGCGTTGCCGAAAAGACTGTAGCCACTTTCCGGGATGTAGGCGGGCCGCTGCTCGGCGCGGCACCGAAAGGCGTCGGGCCGGAGATGGCGGAAGATTTCGGCGAGCGGCACATCCACCATCCGCTTGTCGCCCTGCGGGATCGGTTTGATCAGGCCGTGGGCTTGCCGATGGAGGCTGGCGAGGGACATTTTCACCACGCCGGCGGGGAGTTGCTTGAGGATCGTCGGCAGAGGCAGCGCGACGGTGGCGGTGGTTTCGGGCTCGCTGACGAGCAGCGCCTTGAGGTCCTCGGGAAAGCGGGCGGTGATCGCCGCGAGGGAGAGATGCGCGACCTCGATCGTCGGCATCATGGTGCCTGGGGAGAGTGTGGCGGCGACGGGGACGGGAAGGTCAGCCTCGGGTTTGGGCGCCGATTTGCCGAAGAGTTTTTTGAAGATCGTAAGCATGACGCCGGGCGGAGTGTGACTGCTTTGTTAGCAGTCCCGATGCCACCGCCGGAGCGCGTTGAAAAAATCTTCACGGCGTTTTTATAGTTGGCGCGTGACGTGCTGAAAGACCGTGACAAAAATCCGCGGCCACGGTTTGACCACTGGCCTCCCCGAACCCTTTTAAGACTCAGCTTTCGCGCCATGCCCGCCCGGCAAAAAATCCTCATCCTCGACGACGAACACGACATTCTGGAGATCTATCAGGAGATCCTGGCGCGCCTGCCCAGCCAGCCCGAGATCCACACTGCGGATGCCGGGGCGCGCGCGCTGGCGCTGCTCGAGAGTGAGGCGTTCAACCTCCTGCTCGTCGATCTGCGCATGCCGACGATGGACGGTTTCCAAGTGCTGGCCATCGTGCGCCGCAAATTTCCCACGCTGCGGGTGGTGGTCATGACGGCCGCGGAGGACGAGCAATTCCGCGCCCGCGCCTACGCCATGGGCATCGACCTCTACATCGAGAAACCGAAGACGGGCAAAGAGATCATCAACTTTGTCGATTGCATCGAATCGATGCTCGAGAAGGAGGACTCGGGTGGTTTCCGCGGAGTGCAAAGCAAGACGCTTGTCGATATCATCCAGCTCGAGTGCCTGACCCAAAGTTCGGCGATCCTGAAGATCTCGAGCGCGTTCGGCGAGGGACGGATCTGGATTCAAAAAGGCGAGATCATCGACGCGGCGACCGGCGAACTGCTGGGCAAGGAGGCTTTCCTCGAAATGCTGAGCTGGCGGGCGGGCAGCTTCGAAATCCTGCCGAGCGATGTGCCGCGGCCGCGGACGATTTTTTCCTCCTACGAAAATCTGCTCATGGAGACGGCGCAGACGATGGACGAGGCCAAAGCCGAGGAGCCGGGCGGTGGCGAGGAGCCGAATACGCTGGCCGGTTTTTCGCGCTATAAAGGGGTGCAGTTCGTCGTCGCGGTGGAAGCGTCGGACAAGACGAAGTTCGAGCACTGGGGCGCGGAAAATGCCGACCAAATGGCGGCGTGGATTCACGATACGATGCGGAAATTGCGCGCGCTCAGCGACCGGCTGGAAGCGGGTCAGCTCGAACAGATCGAAGCGCTGGGGCCGCAACGCCACATCGCCGTGATTTCCAGCGACGCGCAGGATTTGGGCGTCGGCTTCACCCGTTCGGCCACGCTCGCGCACATTCGCGAAACCATGAAACAGATCGAAGTCAAATGGGCCTCCTGAAACCTTTCTCCCGCGAGAGCAAACCGCTGCGCCTCGAACGGCTGCCGAACGGCTGCTTCACCCTGCACCGCGGCGGCGATTTGGTCGCCTCGACGCTCCCCTCGTCTTTCCCTGAGGAAAAGGTGATGGAGATCGGCCGGGTGGTCATCGAGGCGTTCCGATCCGCGCAGGCGGCCAACCTCGCGCTGACCGACCTCCACCTCAATTTCAGCGGCCTGACGATCACCGCGCGCGAATTGCGCGGCGGCGCGCTGATCTTTCTCCAGCCAGCCACGCTGCAGCTTCCGACCACGCAGACCCCGCCCGCCATGCACTACAAGAATCTCGAAGAATTCATCCTCCACCTCGAAAATTACATCGAGTGCTGGAAGCAGTTTAACCACTACGTGAACCTCGCGCGGGACAAGAAATTCGTCCGCGATGACGAGACGCAGTTCCTCGAAATCAAGAGCGTCATCACGCAGGGCCTCGAGGCGATCATTGCCTCGACGGAAAAGGGCGGACCGAAAAAAGAGGAAGTGCACCAACTCTTCGCGCAAGCGCCGAGCCTGCGTTTTCTGGCCGACAGCCCGGACGTCATCCCCTCCGTGGAAGGCGCCTGGCACAAGGTTTACCTCGGCCTGCAATCGCTCCTTGGGCAGCTCAAAGTGCAGCAGAACAAGACCGAGAAAGGCTCGGGCTGGAGTTTGTTCGGGCGGAAGTAGCGCGGCGACTCCGCTCCGTGCTGCCGGCGCTTAGCGTTTGGGCGGGACCGCGGCTGCGGAGGCGGTTTCCTTGGCGGTGCGTTTGATCGTTACCCAGGTGCCGACCGGGACTTCGCTGAACAATTGCTGGGCCACCGTCCGCGGCAGCCGGATGCAGCCGTGGGAGGCCGGGCGTCCGGTGACGAAACCTTCGTGCAGGCCGAAGTCGCGGCAGCTCAGGCGCATGAAAAACGGCATGCTCGCATCCTGATAAATCGAGGAACGATGATGGCGATTCTTGTCGGTGATGACGTATTCGCCGGGCCGGGTCGGGAAGCCCGAGCGGCCCGTGGAGACGCTGGAATTCAGCACGAGCTGGCCGCCGCGGTAGAATCGTGCGCGTTGTTCATCGAGCGAGATTTCGATCCAGAGCTCGTCCTTGGCCGGCGCGTTTTTGATCAGCGCCTGAATCGTCTCCGGGTCGTCGGACCATGCGGCAAAATAGAGCGCGATCAGGCGGGCTTTGCCGCGGGTCGAGGCGAGGCGGTTGGCGCCGCGTTCCAGCAGGAGCTTGACGCAGTCGGTCTGCTTCATCCCGGCGGCGAGCATCAGCACCGAGATGCCCTGCGTGGAATCGAGGTAGTATTTGACGTAGCTCGAGCTGATCCACTCGCGGAAAAGTTTGTCCCCGGGCTGGTCGAGCGCGGTGTTCGGATCCGCGCCAAAGTCGAGCAGGGTGCGCGTTTGCACCAGGTCGCCGCGCGCGATGGCGTAGGCGAGGAGGGGCTGGCACTTGTCGGCGGGCGCGGGCGGGCCGGCGTATTTGGCGAGGAGGAGCGGGCCGAGCAGCGTGTCGCGCATGGCCAGCGCCTTGGAGAAGGCGATGCGCGCCGCCGGCGTCCAGGTGAGGCCGCCGGGGAGGCGGCGGAAAATCGTGTCGATGAGCTGCGCATCTCCGCTATCGAGCGCGGCGGCGGCGAGGTCGTCACCGCCCGCGGCGGCGGCGGGCAGAGAGGGCTGATGGGCGAGCAGCGCGGTGATCGAAGGCGCCTGATGGAGCGCGACCGCATAGCCGAGAGCGGTGCGCACACGCGCATCGGTCGCGGAGGGCGACGCGCCCGCGGCGATCAAGGCCTCGATCGTGGGCACATGATTCGCGATGGCCGCGGCCATGAGCGGGCTGAGACCGTTTTCATCGGCGATATCGGGATCAGCGCCGGCTTCGAGCAACTGGCCGACTTTCTCCCACTCGCGCCGGAGCGCCGCATTCAACAAAAGGGAGCGCGCGCCTTCCGGCGCCGGCCCCGTCGCGGTCGCCGTCGTGGCCGTTTCGTCCGTGGCCGACTTCAAGGCCGCCAGCTCCTCGGCTTGCGCGGACCGGGCGAACAGGCTGGCGGCGCAGATGGCCGACAGGACCGGGAAGGCGAAGGAATGACGGAGAGACATGGAATGCGAAGGAGTGCGCGACTATAAACTAAATGGCAAGCGGGACGTACCATGCGCAAGACGGAGTCCCGCGCAAGGACGAGCGGACGTGGAGCAGATCCTTTGCCCAACTAAGGAATCAGGGTGCAACCGGATAGACAGGGGACTCGAAAAGCCCATTGGCGTGGCTGCCGTTCTTCGGCTACTGCTCCTGCCCCTTGCCCATGATTTGCCCCAATTTCTCCGCCACCTCCGCGCTCTGTGCCGCGGCCGCCGCGCTATTTTTCAGCGGCTGCGACCAACCGCAGATCCGCGTCTATACGGTGACCAAGGAGGCACCGCCCGCCACGCCCGCGCCGGCGGCGAAGGCTGCGCCGGAGCGGCCGGACCGACCACGCCCCGAGATCAGCTACACGCTGCCGGCTGGCTGGCAGGAAGCGGGCGGCAATTCGCTGAGCGTGGTGAATTTCGTCATCAAGTCCGACGCTGGCGAAGCGACGGTGAACATCACCCCGCTGGCCGGCATGCAGGGCCGCGAGGCGGTGATTGTCAATATGTGGCGGTCGCAGGTCGGGCAACCGTCGCTCAGCGACGCGGAAGCGGCGGCGGCATTCGTGCCGGTCGATATCGGCGGCAGTGCGGGCCAGCTTTTCGAAGTCAGCGGCAAACGCGAAGACGGCACGTTGCAGATCGTCACCGCGTTTGCGCATCGCGGCGATGACAGCTGGTTCTACAAATTGCAGGGCGGTGAAGCGGTCGTCGCCGCGCAGAAGCCGGCGTTTCTCGAATTTCTGAAGAGCGTGAAGATCAAGGAAGGGAGCGGTTCGGCAGAGACCACGATGCGACCGCCAGCGCCGGAGAAACCGACGCCGAAGTGGACCGTGCCGGAAGGCTGGCAGACGGTGCCACCGGGGCAGATGCAGATCGCGAAATTTGCCGTGCCGGCGGTGGACAAAGCGCAGGCCGAAGTGGCGGTGAGCGTTTTCCCGAGCGATACCGGCGGCACGCTGGCCAACGTCAACCGTTGGCGCCGCCAGCTCGGCCTCGCGGACACCGATGAAGCCGGGCTCAAGGAATGCGTGCAGCCGCTCGAAGGTGTGCCCGGCGCGGAACTGGTGGAGCTGGCCAATGGCGAGAAGCGGATGCTGAGCGCGATCGTGCCGCGCGAAGGCACCTGGTGGTTTTACAAAATGATGGGCGACGCGCCGGCGGTGAACGCTGCGCGGGACGCCTTTGTCCGTTTTTCCCAAAGCGCCCCATGAACCAAATCTGGAAGATTCTTACCTCACTGCGACTGACTGTCGTCTGTCTCGCCTTCAGCATCGTCCTCGTCTTTGTCGGCACGGTGGCCCAGGCCGATGAAGGTCTCTACATCGCGCAGGAACGTTATTTCAAACAGTGGATGGTCGTGGGCGTGACGCTCTTTGGCAAACATCTGCCGATCGCGCTGCCCGGCGGGTATCTGATCGGCGTGGTGCTCCTCGTGAACCTCATCGCCGCGCACATCAACCGCTTCCAGTGGGGCTGGAAGAAAGTCGGCATTCATCTCACGCACGCGGGTATCGTGGTCATGATCCTTGGCCAGCTTTCCACCGACATGTCGCAGGTCGAGAGCCACCTCAGTTTCGCGGAGGGCGAGGCGAAGAACTACACCGAAAGCCATCAGGAACACGAACTCGTCTTCGCGCGGGATCTGGACGGCGGGAAAGAAGAAGTCGTGGCGGTGCCGGAGGAGTTCATCGCGAAAAAAGGCGCGACCGTGGCCCTTCCGCTGGCCACCAAACCGGATGCGTTCGAGCTGCGCATCAAAGATTACGCGATCAACAGCCAGGTCCGCCAGCGGGCGCCCGCGATGGACACCGGTGAGCCGCCGGCGACGCAGGGGTTTGGGGCGAAGACCACGGTCACCGCGCTGCCGGAAACGAAAGAAATGAGCGCGCGCAATCTGCCGTATGCGGTGGTGGAGATCGCGGCGCGTGGGTCCGCGGCGGCCAATCCGCCGGAGACCTGGCTCGTCTCGCCGTGGCTGAACGATCAGGAGATCGAGATCGGCGGGCAGAAATACCGCGTCTCGTTCCGCTCGAAGCGCTATTATTTCGGCAAGGATCTGGGCGACGAGGCCTTCAAAATGGCGCTGATCAAGACGACCCACGAGACGTATCCCGGGACGATCACGGCGGATAATCCGCAGGGCATCCCGAAGAATTTCCAAAGCCGCGTGCGGCTGGAAAATGTCGCCGCCGCGGAAAGCCGCGAGGCGGACATCTTCATGAACAATCCGCTGCGTTACCAGGGCCTGACCTTTTACCAGTACCAGATGGGCCGCGATGAAATGGACACCGCGCGCGGCACGAGCACGCTGCAGGTCGTGCGCAACCCGTCGTGGCTCGCGCCCTACATCGGCTGTATCATCGTCGGCGTCGGGATGACGTGGCAGTTCATGTATCATCTCGTCGGCTTCGTCCGCAAACGCACCGCTCAACCGCTCCCCGCATGAAAACGAAATCTTCCTCTTCCTCCGAACGGCGCCCCGGCAAAACGAAGGCCCCAAAAACCACCGCGCCCGCACCCGTGGAACGCGGCGGCTGGCGGAAATGGGTCGCCTGGGGTCTCGTCGCGATGTTCGTGCTCGAATTCGCCAACGCGCTGCGCCTGCCCACGGACAAGACCTTCGCGATTTCGCAGTTCGCGCAACTCCCGCTGATCTTCAATGGCCGCGTGCAGCCGATGGATTCGCTGGGCCGCAATGCGCTGCTCCAAATCCGCAATACCATGGCCGTGCCGTTGGAAGGCAATGCGGCCGACGGTTCGTGGGGCGAATGGTCCACGCTCAGCGGCAAGGGCCAGCTCAGCGAGCGGAACTGGTATCAATTTGCGAAGCACCCAAAAAAGCTGAAGCCCGCGGAATGGCTGCTTGAGGTGATGAGCGCGCCGGAACGCGCCGATGAGCGCTACATCTTCGCCGCCAATCATCCGGACCTCGTTTCCCTGCTCAAGCTCCAAGGCAAAGGCGTCGAGAAAAGCGGCCTGCATTATTTCAGCTACAAGGAAGTGGAGGGCGCGGTGGATCTGCTCCGCGTCGAGACCGAACGCGCGCGCAAGCTCGACTCGACGCATCGCTCCGCGTTCGACCGCGCGGTGCTGCAGCTCGAGAGCTCGTTCTTCCTCTACATGCGGCTGAAGAACACCATCCAGCCGCAGAACGCGGTCGATTTTTCCAAGGACCTCGACGACTACGTGGACTCGATCAAGCCGGGCCGGGATGCGGCCATCGCGCAGCAGGCAGGCGAGAAGCATGACGAAGCCGCGCTCAATCGCTTGCTCCGCCATGTGGAGAAATACGACGCGATGAACCGGATGGAACCGCCGCTCGTGGTGCCGCCGCATCACGAAGACCCCACGCAATGGGAGCGCACCGGGCAGGCGCTGATGGAAGTGGCCCGTGGCGGTCCGGTGCAGGATTCCGTGCGGCTCTACGCGACGATGGCCACGGCGTATCGCACCGGCGACGTGGCGCGTTTCAACGAAACCATCGCCGACTACCAACGCCACCTCGTGGCGAAAGGCTTTGGCGCCGAGGTGAAAAAGGGCGAGCGCGAGTACTTCTTCAACCGCATGCTGGCCTTCAAACGCACGATGTACATGTACATCACCGCGTTCCTGCTGGTCCTCGCCTACTGGTTTAACTTCACCGGGATCTGGCGGCGCGCCGCGTTCTGGATCGTCGCTATCGCGCTGGTCATCCATACGGTCGGACTGATTTATCGAATGGTGCTCGAAGGCCGCCCGCCGGTCACCAATCTGTATTCGTCGGCGATTTTCATCGGCTGGGGTTCAGTCGTGCTCGGGCTGATTCTCGAGCGGTTTCATCGCAACGGCATCGGCCTCGCGGTCGCCTCGGCGGTCGGTTTCGTCACGCTCATCATCGCCCACAATCTCGCGCTCGGCGGCGACACCATGGAAATGATGCGCGCCGTGCTCGACTCGAATTTCTGGCTGGCCACGCATGTGGTGATCATCACGCTTGGCTATTCCGCGACGTATCTGGCCGGTGTGCTCGCGATCATTTATATCTTCCGCGGCCTCTTCACAAAGAGCCTGGATGCCAGCACTGCGAAATCGCTGGAGCGGATGGTCTATGGGACGATCTGCTTCGCCGCGCTCTTCAGCTTTGTCGGGACGGTGCTTGGCGGCATCTGGGCGGATCAATCCTGGGGCCGGTTCTGGGGCTGGGATCCCAAGGAAAACGGCGCTCTGCTGATCGTCCTCTGGAATGCGCTGATTCTGCATGCGCGCTGGGGTGGTCTCGTCAAGCAGCGCGGCATCATGGCCTGTGCGGTCTTTGGCAACATCATCACGAGCATGAGCTGGTTTGGCGTGAACATGCTCGGCGTGGGGCTGCACAGCTACGGCTT
>JBBQIZ010000055.1:0-23533 GCA_038325425.1 Chthoniobacterales bacterium | reverse complement strand
TTGACCCGGGTGCGGGTGGACGCCGGGGATTTCCGTTCGCCGTGGATCGAGGGTTACTGTTCGCGCCAGAGCGTGCTGGCCGGCGAGTCGCTGGACATTATGACTTCTGCGAGTCCGGCGCGGCAGTTCCGTCTGGAAATCTTCCGGCTCGGTTATTACGGCGGGCGCGGCGCGCGGAAGATGCAGGAGTTGGGGCCGTTCGCCAGCCGCACCCAGCCGACGCCGCAGCCGGGAGAAAAGAATCTCCATGAGTGCCGTTGGGAACCGACGACGAAGCTGGAGATTCCCGCGGACTGGCCGAGCGGCGTTTACCTCGGTCGGATGACGACGATCCCCGAGGCAGCCGACGAGCCTTATTGGCAAAATTACGTGACCTTCATCGTCCGCGATGAGCGCCCGGCAGACATCCTCTTCCAATGCAGCGACAACACCTGGCAGGCCTACAACCGCTGGCCCAATAACTTCTCAATCTACACCCATCCCAAAGGCAATCAGGGGCCGTGGGCGGATGTGAGCTTCGATCGGCCCTACGGCCGCGAGGCGCAATACAAGGGCATCGTCAACGATCCGCTGACCATGGGATCCGGCGAGTTCCTGCCGTTCGAGTTTCCGCTGGCCTACTGGCTGGAGCAGCACGGTTACGACGTCAGCTACTGCTCGAACAGCGACATGCTCACGCCGGATCGCGGGCTGCGCTGCAAGGCCTTCCTCAGCGTCGGGCATGACGAGTATTGGGATATTCGTCAGTTCCGCAGCGTGGAAAAAATGCGCGACGCCGGGGTCAATCTGCTCTTCCTCTGTGGCAACTCGGTCTGCTGGGTGACGCCGTTTCGCGAAAGCAGCGACGGCCGCGCCCACCGGATCATTTTCCGCGGCGGTCCGTACGGCGCGAAAAACGAATACGCGACCAACCGCCAGAAAGATCACGGTCCGTTTCCCGAACACGGTCCGGACGAGGGGCTGCTTATGGGCGCGCGCAATGTCGAGCCGGTGAATGGCGGTGGCGACTGGATCTGCACCAAACCGGAACACTGGATATTCGAAGGCACCGGCATGAAAAAAGGCGATGCGATTCCGGGGCTGATTGGCTGGGAATATCATGGCCAGCCAGCGACGGAGATTCCGGGACTGGAGGTCGTCGGCGCTGGCACGGCCTGGGTTGGCGGCACTCGCCCGCAGCAGTGGACGGCGACGATTTATCCGGGGCCGAAGGGGAACTTCGTCTTCAATGCGGCGACGATTTTCTGGTCGCAGGGCCTTTCGACGCCGCCCGGTCACGTGCTCCCGTGGTCGCACTGGACCCGCCCGCACGGCCCGGATGAGCGCGTCCAGCGGATCACGAAAAACCTGATCGAGCGGGCGCTGGGCCGAAAATGAGAACCGCGCGCAACGACGCACGGCTGGTTCTCTTCGCCGTATTTTTCGCCTCCTCGGCAGCGTTCGTCGGTGCGGTCGAGCCGGCGAAAGTGGAAGCGATCCCGGCTAGTTCGCAGCGCCCGGTCGTCGTCCAACTCGATGCGGCCGGCATTCGCGAGCAAGCGGCGAAGGTTCCGCGAGCGCATTTGCCGGAGGGTTATGAAATGAGCGTGGCGGCTGCGGCGCCGCTGGTCACGCATCCCATCGCCGGCTGCGTGGATGACAAAGGGCGGCTCTTTCTCGGTGATGCCGTCGGCGTGAATTGGAAGAAGGCCGAACTGGAAGCGAACCCGCCGAACCGCGTGCTCATGCTGGAGGACACCGACGGCGATGGCAGCTTCGATAAAAGCACGGTCTTTGCGGACAAGATGACCTTTCCCCAAGGCGCGCAGTGGCTGAACGGTAGCCTTTTTGTGGCATCGCCGCCGGGCATCTGGAAGCTCACGGACACGGATGGCGACGGCGTTGCCGATCTGCGCGAGATGATCGTTTCCGGCTTCGATTACACGGGCAATGCCGCGGACGTGCATGGTCCCTTTTTGCATCCGAACGGCCGTCTCTATTGGTGCCACGGCCGCAAAGGTTTTCGCGTCACCGACAAAGCGGGCCGCGTCGTGCATGAAGGCGCGAGCTCCGGGATCTGGAGCGCGCAGCCCGATGGCCGCGACGTGCAGTGGCATTCGCTCCTTGCCGGCGACAATCCGGTCGAGGTCGATTTCACGCCGCAGGGCGACATCATCGGCGTGCAGAATTTGTATTACAGCCAGCCGCGCGGCGACACGATCGTCCACTGGCTGTACGGCGGCGTGTATGAGCGCCCCGACCAGATGAAGGTCATCGCCGGGCGCCCGCGCACGCTGGAAAAGATGCCGGTCATGTATGATTTCGGGCACGTTGCGGTCAGCGGCTCGTGCTTTTGGAAGAGCTACGGCGGCGGGGAAAGGGCGCCGCTGCAGTTTCTCGTCACGCACTTCAATACCCAGCGGCTCGTCCGCATGGAACTGACGCCGCACGGCTCGACCTACGAGGCGCGCGAGAACGAGTTCCTGAAGCTGGAAGATCCGGATGTCCACTTCACGGACGTGATGGAGGATGCTGACGGCTCGCTGCTCATTCTGAACACCGGCGGTTGGTTTCGCATCGGCTGCCCGGCCAGTCTCATGGCCAAACCCGACGTGCTCGGTTCGGTCTACCGCGTGCGGCGTACGGCCGCGACGGGCATACGCTCGAAAGCAGCCTGGACGACCGCTTACACACCTCCCGCTTCATCGGCCGAGGCGCTGCTGGGTGTTCTCGACAGTGCCGATCCTCAGGCCCGGCTGCGCACCCTTTCCCACATTGCCGAAACGGACCTGCGCGATGCGGCGGTCGCCGCCCGGATGCGCGCGATGATGGACGAAACGTTGGATGCGCCGCTCGAACATGCGCTCCTCTTCGCGGCGAAGAAAACCGGCGCCGTCAATTCAGCGGCCACGCTCCGTTCCGCGCCGTCAACGCTCGCGCTTCGCCGGATGCTGGTCAGCCTTTCCGCGGGCGATGCCGAAACCACGCAGCAAAGCATCAGCCTCGCGCGGCAGCACCTTGACTCGCCCGATGACGCCCTCGCGCGCGTCGCATTGAAGCTGGTGGTCGAACAACCCGCGATCGATCCCGCCGCCGTGGCGCTGCTGGAAGATTGGCTCCAGGAATTTAGCGTGCCTCCCGCGCGGTTGCGCGCGGTGCAGCGCTTCTGCGCCGCCTCGCTCGGCCAGAGCGCAGCGCAGCGCCTCGTCACCGCAATGCTCCAGCATGAAGCGCCGCAGGTGCGACGCGCGGCCCTGGAGACGCTGGCCGCGCAAAATCTCGGCGTGTCCAATCCGGCTTGGCTGCCCGCTTTGGAAAAGGGACTCGCCGAAAAGGGCGGCCCGATTCCGCTGCTGCTGGACGCGCTCAAAAAGCTGAAGACCCCAAACCTCGATGCCCAGTTGCAGGTCATCGCCAACGACCCTGACCGCCCGCCCGCCCTGCGCTTAAAAGCGCTCGACGCCATGCACGCGCGCACGATGACGCCCGAAGTTTTCGCCATGCTGCAGTCGTTGCTCACCACCGGAGCGTCCGCCGCCGCGCGCATCCAGGCCGCGACCATGCTCAGCAGCGCCAGTCTCACTTCGGAACAGACCGCCGCGCTCACTCCGGCATTGGCCAGCGTGGGTCCGATCGAACTCAAGGAACTGGTGTCCTTTGTCCGCAAGCAGAAGGACGCCGAGACCGCCCGGGCGATGGCCGTCGCACTGGCCAAAAACCCTGCGTTGATCAGCCAGCAGGAGAGCATCTATCGCACGGCGTTCAGCAGCCAGCCGCCGGAGCTTTTCGAGAAGATTATCCTGCCCGCGCGCCGGAGCGCCGAGGCGGCGATCGACGCCAAAAAGCGCCTCATCGGTCCGCTCGCTGAAAAGGCTGCGACCCACGGCAACGCGGCCGCGGGGCGCGAACATTTCGAAGCCGGCAAGGGCACTTGCATCGCCTGCCACAAGATCGGCGCGAGCGGCCGGCCGATCGGGCCTGATCTCTCCAAGATCGGCGCCATCCGGACCGAGCGCGATCTCATTGAAAGCATCCTTTTTCCGAGCAACACGCTGGCCCGGGATTACGAGACGCACCTCATCGAGACGAGTGACGGCCAGACCACGCTCGGCGTGCTGCGCAGCCACACCGCAGAAGGTCTGCTCGTCGTGGACATGGCCGGGCAGGAAAAAAATCTGCCCCACGAGCAGATCGTCTCGAACACCGCCCTCACCGACAGCCTGATGCCAATGGGCTTGGACGCGACGATGACCGAACAGGAACTGCTCGACCTGACCGCGTGGCTGCGATCGCTGAAGTGAGCGCGATTACATCAGGTTCGCCGCGACCTCGGCCATCTCGCTGCGTTCGCCTTTGAAGAGGTTCACGTGGGCCATGAAGGCCTGGCCTTGGAGACGGTTGCGGGTGAAGACGAGGCCGTTGGTGTGGGCATCGACGTACGGATTGTCGATCTGGGCCAAGTCGCCGATGAGGATGATCTTCGAGCCTTTGCCCATGCGGGTGACGAGCGTTTTGGCTTCGTGCGGAGTGAGTTGCTGCGACTCATCGACGATGAAGATGGCGCGCGGGATGGAGCGGCCGCGGATGTGCGCGATGGCTTCGATCTCGAGGATGCCGGCTTGCATGAGCGCATCGTAGGGGCGGGCGAATTTGCCACCCGGGCCGGGATTGGTGCTGGGACTGGGCTGGGTTTGCGGCGGTGCGGCGGGTCCGGCTTTGCGTTTGGAATGCTTTTTCTGGTCGAAGTGCTCGGGTTTGCGCGGACGGGAGAGCAGGAGTTCGAGCGCGTCGTAGGCGGGCTGGACCCACGGTTGCATTTTTTCCTCCATGCGGCCGGGTAGGAAACCGATGTCGCGACCGGTCGGCATGATCACGCGGGTGACGAGCATTTTCTCATATTCGCCGCATTGCACCTGCTCGAGCGCGGCGCCGATGCTGAGCAGCGTTTTGCCGGTGCCGGCTTTGCCATAAACGGTGAGGAGCGTGATCGACGGATCGTAGAGCGCATCGAGGAAGAAACGCTGGCCGAGGTTCGCCGCCTGCAGGCCGCGTCCGCCGCGGATGGTGACGTGGTCGTGGCGCAGCTTGACGAATTCGCCGTCGCCGAGATGCCGCGCGGGCACGCCGTGGCTGGGCTCCTCTTCATTGCGCAGCAGGACGTATTGGTTGGTCAGGAGCATTTCGAGATGCGGCAGGGAGATGCGCTCCTGACTGGCGAAGGCCTGGATGGTGTGGCCGGGCAAGTCGATCGCGGCATACTCTTCCTGTCCGCTGCGGCGCTGGGTGCGGCGGATGTCGTTGTCCTCGACGCGATCGGTGCGGTAGTCCTGCGCTTCGAGGCCGAGGGCGCGGGCCTTGAGCTGCATGTTGAGATCCTTGGTGACGAGGATCGCGCCCGCGGCGGTGGTGTCGGAGAGGTAGGCAGCGCTGGCGAGGATGCGATTGTCGGTCGATTCGAGATCGGGAAAAAGGTTGAGCGCGAGCCGGCTGCGCGGGGATTCCTCGATGAGTTTCCAGTCCTTGCCTTCGTGTTTGAGCGCGGGATTGATGAAGACGTGGAGGTGGCCGCCGTTCTCCAGCTTGACGCCTTTTTTCATCTGCTCGGTGCTGCGGAAACGCTCGCTCAAGCGCCGGTGGACTTCGCGGGCATTGGCGCCGCGGGTGGTCGATTCGGATTTGAATCGATCCAGCTCCTCGAGCACTTCGACCGGAATCCAGACGATGTTGTCCTCGAACTGGAACATCGACTGCGGGTCGTGAATGAGCACGTTCGTATCGAGGACGAAGTGTTTGGTGTTCGGGATGTCGGTTTTTTTGACGGCCATGGGTTTGGTTTTTTTCAAGGGAGTGGGGGTTAACGGCGAGAGATGCGATTCACAAAGTCGCGGTCATCCTGAGCCGAGGTGCGCGCGGGCGAAGGTGGGGCGGAACGCAGTCGAAGGAACCCGTGAGAGTTACGAGGAATGTCCTCCCGGAAATTCGCGGGGTCCTTCGACTCCGCGCCTTTCGCTGCGAGAAGCGGCGCTCCGCTCAGGATGACACGCGATTTTGCATGGTTCATCCCGCGCCGAAAATGACGCCGTGGACGGCCCCTCAGAATGATACCGCGATTGGTTGGGATCATGCGGAGGGGGTTATCGTGGCGGGGCCCAGCCAGCGGACCGCCAGCACGGAAATATCGTCACTTTGTTCGCGTTCACCGCAGAAGGTTCGCACGTCCCGGACCACGCCGCGGGTAATTTTTTCCACGGGCAGATGGGCCAGGTCGTGGAGGGCGATTTCCAGCCGGGGATTGCCGTAGAAATGGTCGCTGCGGTCGAGCGCATCGGGGACGCCGTCGGTGAAGAGGAAGAGCGTGTCGCCGGGCGTGAGCTGAAGCGCGGAGTAGTGATAGTCGAGGCCCGCCATCGCGCCGAGCGCGACGTCGGTCTCGCTGGCCAGCGCGCGCACGGTGCCATCCGCGGCGATGGCGTAGGGCGCGGGGTGGCCGGCGTTGGTAAATTCGAGGTCGCCAGTTTTCGTGTGGAGGTGGCCGTAGAGCAGCGAAACGAACATCCCGGAATCGGTCTGTTCGCAGAGTTCGTCGTTCACTTGGCGCATGAGGATAGGCATGGGCACGCGGCGGGACGAACTCGCTTTGAGCAACGTTTTGGTGACGGCCATGAAAAGCGCGGCCGGCACACCTTTGCCGGAGACGTCGCCGATGAGGAAACACAGCCAGTCGTCATCGAGGAAATAGTAGTCGTAAAGATCGCCGCCGATCTCGCGGGCGGGCCGGAGCAGGGCGTGGACTTCAAACTCGGGCCGGTCCGGAAACGCGGGGAACGTTTTCGGCACGAGGCTCATCTGGATGCTGCGCGCGGCGTTCAGTTCACCCTCGAAGCGCTCCTTGACCGTGGTCGTGTAGCGCAACTCCTGCATGCGCATCTGCAAGTCGCGCGTCATTTTGTTGAAGGCGTTCATCAGGTTGCGCACTTCCTCGGTCGGCGAGGTCGCGCTGAGGCGCTGTTCGAGATCGCCGTCGGCGACGAGCTGGGCGGCGCGCGCGAGTTGCTGGATGGGTTTGGTGACCGAACGGGCGACGAAGATCAGCGCGCCGAACAGCCCGAGCAGACCGATCAGGCCGGTGGCGAGGAGTTCGTTGCGGAGTTCCCGCGCCTCGGCCAGCGCTTCGGCTTCGGGATAGACGATGGCCAGCGAAAGCTCGCCGTCCTGCACCGGCGCGAACGCGATCCACGCCTGCTGATTTTTCCACGGCTCCCGCGTGCGGAGGAAACCCCTCTGGCCTGCGAGCATACGCAGGCCGAGTCCGGGGTGCGAATCCTGGATGCTCGCCTGCATGATTTTGGATTGGTCGGGATAAGCGATAAATCGCCCCAGTTTACTGACGATGAAGACGTAACCGGTTTGGCCGACGACGGCTTTTTCCGCCTGCCGCATGAGTTGCGACATGGCGATGTCGATGGTGGCGATGCCCCAGAAAAGATCGTCCCGGCGAAAGGGCGCCGAGTAGGTGATCATGATGATATTGCCGCCGCCGTCATCGAAGTAGGGCTCGGTCCACATGGCCTGGCCGGCGTCGCGCGGGAGGCGATACCAATCCCATTGGAAGTAGTTGTATTCAGGTTTGCCGAGCTGCTCGAACTTCGGGCCTTCCACGCTGCGATACCAGTAGGGAGCGTAGGCGTTGATCGCGGGATCGAGGCCCTGGGGCTTGTAGGCGATGCAGCTCCCGTAAATTTCCGGGTTCTTCTCGACGATGTCGCGGAGAAAGCTCTCGACCTTTTCGGGCGTGTCGAAATGCCCGGTCTCGAGCGTCCGGCCGATCATTTCGGGGATCTTGCGCACCTTGCTCAGGCCGTTTTCCAGCTCGGCGGCGTAGCTCCGGGCCATGAGCCGCGATAGCTGCTCCGTCTGCGCGGCCACGCGGTCGAAGCTCCGGCGCGAGGCGTTCCAGACGACGACGCCGAGCGCGAGCGCCGCCGGGACGCCGACCCACACGATCAGCCGCGTGGAGAGCGTCGCTTTCATCCCGCGCGCATCAGCCAGGAAATGTTTTTGGGGTGCAAATTGTTTTCGGCGCGCGTCAGGCGGGCGGCGCGTCGCCCTGGAGGATGCGCAGGGCTTCGGCGAGCGTGGGCACGATTTTCATGATGCGGGTAAAGCCGATCATTTCGAAAATCATGAGCACGGTCGGGGCGAGGGCGCAGAGGACGAGTTTTCCGCCGAGCGGCTCGAGGCGTTTGGCGGCGAGGAGGAAGACTTTCAGGCCGGCGCTGTTCACGTATTCGAGGGCGCTGCAGTCCACCACGATCTTCCGCTCACCGCGATCGACCAACCCGAGCAGCCGCGACTCGAAAATCGTGGAGGTGGCGGTATCGAGGTGTTCGCTGACCGCGAGGATCAGGACCTCGGCTTGTTTGTCTTCTTTAATCTGCATGGTGACTTCGTGCGGGAGGCGGACGCGGACGTTAGCGGTTCCGTTTGCGGATCGTCAGCACATTTTTGCCCGCGTCGCGGCGATATTCGAGGGAGTCCGTGAGATTTTTGACGAGATGGATGCCGAGGCCGCCGAGGGCGCGTTCGGCGAGCGGGGCTTTGAGGTCGGGGCTGGGGACTTCCATGGGATTGAAGGAGCGGCCCCCGTCCTCGACTTCCGCCGTGATCGCGCCGTCGCGGGCGGTGAGGCGGACCTCGAATTCCTGGCCCGCGGGATCATCGAAGCCGTGGAGCACGATGTTGGTCACCAGTTCATCGAGCGCGAGATTGACCGCGTAAAGGGTGCGCCCGGGAACTTCGTGGAGATCGCCAAATTGCCGGACGAGCCGGTTCAGCCGCTCGATCTCGCGCAACTCGACCGGCAGGCGAATGTGGATGCTCCCTTCGTGCATGGGCGAGTCTTGTGTCAGCCCGGCGCGCCCGGCGCAAGCCCGAGTTTCTGCATTTGCACCCCGGCGCCGCACCCGCTTTAGTCTCCGTCCCCTATGGAAAAAGTCATCATCGTCGGCACCGGCTGTGCCGGGCTCACTGCGGCCATCTACGCGGCGCGCGCCAATCTCGCGCCGCTCGTCCTCGAAGGCCACGAGCCGGGCGGGCAGCTTTCGACGACCACGCTGGTGGAAAATTTCCCCGGTTTTCCCGAAGGCATCAATGGGCCGGAGTTGATCATGGCGATGAAGTCGCAGGCCGAACGATTCGGGGCGCGCTTTGTCTACGAAACGGTGGAGGATTTCGAGTCGGCGGATGGTGTGGTGAAGGTGAAGATCGACGGCCAGTGGCGGGAAACGCGGACACTGATCGTGGCCAGCGGCGCGAGCGCGAAGTGGCTCGGGCTGCCGGGCGAAAAGGAAAAGGTCGGCCACGGGCTGACGAGCTGCGCGACATGCGACGGGGCGTTTTATCGGAATGTGCCGGTCGCGGTGGTCGGCGGCGGCGACAGTGCCGCGGAAGAAGCGACGTTCCTCACGCGGTTCGCGAGCAAGGTCTATCTCATTCATCGCCGCGAGACGCTGCGCGCCTCGAAAATCATGGCCGACCGCGCGCTGGCCAACGCGAAGATCGAGCCGGTTTGGAATGCGGCGCCCATCGAGTATCTGGCGGATGCCGAAGGCGAGATGCGCGCGCTGAAAATCCGTGACGTGAACTCCGGCGCGGAGCGCGAACTGGAAGTGAAATGTGTCTTCGTCGCGATCGGTCACACGCCGAATACCGCGCCGTTCAAGGGCAAGCTGGACATGGACGAAAACGGCTACCTGCTGCAGCGCGAGGGGACGAAAACGAACGTGCCCGGCGTCTTCGCCGCGGGCGATGTGGCGGATCACGTCTATCGTCAGGCGATCACCGCGGCCGGTCAGGGCTGCGCGGCGGCGCTGGATGCGGAGAAATATCTCGCGCAGTTCGAGCGCTGAGCGTGGCGATCTTTTAATCGCAGAGGCGCAGAGAACGCAGAGGATTTCCAATCACATTGCTCCTCCGCGTGCCTCTGCATCCTCCGCGCCGCTGCGGTTTCTCTCCTGTCGTCCGCGGATGAAGGTCTGCGACCTCACGCAGTTTTATTCGCCGGTCAGCGGCGGAGTGAAGCGCTATGTCTCCGAGAAAGTCCGGCACATTCGCGAACGCACGGAGGGCGATGCGCATGTGCTCATCATCCCCGGCGGGCGGGATGAAATCATCGATGGCGAACGGTCGCGCGTTTACACGATCAAGTCTCCGCTCATCTCGCGGACCTCGCGCTATCGCGTGCTGCTGCGGCTGGAACGGATTGAGGAAATCCTGATGAAAGAGCGGCCGGATTTGGTCGAAAGCGGCGATCCGTATCAGGTGGCGTGGAAGGCAGTGCATTCCGGGGCGGCGCTGCGGATTCCCGTCGTCGGATTTTACCAT
Source organism: Chthoniobacterales bacterium (assembly GCA_038325425.1). Taxonomy (GTDB): domain Bacteria; phylum Verrucomicrobiota; class Verrucomicrobiia; order Chthoniobacterales; family Chthoniobacteraceae; genus Chthoniobacter. The sequence continues at coordinate 13,171 of JBBQIZ010000055.1, read as the reverse complement.
TCGCATTTTCCGGAGGCTTACGTGCGGACGGCGCGGAAGTATTGCGGGCCGCTGATCACCGAGATGTTCATGGATCTTTCGCGCCGCTACGTGCGCAGCCTTTACAACCGCTTCGAGCGCACGCTGGTGCCGTCACCGGCGCTGGGCGCGGTGCTCGCCGGTTGGGGCGTCCGCAACCTCACGCACCTCGATCTCGGGGTGGACACGGGTGCCTTTCGGCCGCAGGCCGCGCCGGGCGAAGCGGTCCGCACGGAGTGGGGCATTCCGCGCGACCGCACGCTGCTGCTCTACGTCGGTCGGCTGGCACAGGAGAAAAACACGCGCACGCTTTTCGCGGCGTTCCGCCGGCTGCAGCGCCGTTATCCCGGCCGGTTTCACCTTTTCGTGGTGGGCGACGGATTGCAGCGCACGGAATTGCTGGAACTCCAGAAAGCCACGCAAGCCGTGACCTGGCTGGACTACTGCGCCGATGCCGGGCGCCTCGCCGCGCTTTACCGGGCGGCGGATCTTTTCGTCCATCCCGGCGTGCAGGAAACCTTCGGTCTGGTGACGCTGGAAGCGCAGGCTTGCGGCACGCCGGTGATCGGTATCCGCGGGAGCTACATGGACCGCATCATTCACAGCGACCAGACGCTATGGGCGCGGGAAAATTCCGCCGTGGCGCTGGCGGCGGCGATCGAAGAAACGAGCCGGCAGGATCTGAAGCACAGCGGGGAATGCGTCAGCCGCCTGGTTTCCGCGCAATATTCATGGGAGCAAGTTTTCACCCGCATGTTTGACCTCTATCGCGAAGTGATTCAAAGCTACGTCCCCCGCCAATGACCGACGACAAACGCATTGAGATCCGCAAACTCCAGCCCGGCGACCGGGCGCGGGTGCGGGAACTGTGCTGCGAGACGGGATTTTTGGGCAATCCGATCGACCCGATCTTTGAGGATCGCGAGTTGTTCGCGGATTATCTCACCGGGTATTACACGGATTGGGAGCCGGAATCGGCGTTTGTCCTGCTCGTGAACGGCAATCTTCGCGGCTACCTGCTCGGCTCGCGCCGGCCTTTTCGGCAACAGTGTTACGCGATTTACCAGAACGTGAGCCTCTTTCTGCGGGGCATCGTTCGCTACCCGCGCTATCGGCCGGAGTCGAAGAAATTCGTGCAATGGATCCTGCGCACGGCCTGGCGCGAGGTTCCGGCCGCGCCGCGCCGCACCGCGCATTTTCACATCAATCTCCTGGCCGATGCCCGCCAAGTCGCGACGACGCGCGCGTTAATGGACTCGTATCTGCAATACCTGCACGCCTGCGGCGAAAAGCGGGTTTACGGCCAGATGGTCGTTTTTGAAGACCGGCGCGGGACGAAGATGTTCGAACGCTACGGCTTCAAGGTGCTGAATAAGGCGGAGATCACCAAATATCGCGGGCTGCACCCGCATCCCGTCTATCTCTGCACGGTCATCAAAGACCTCGACGAAAACAGCCAACTCTACGCCAAGGCGACGTAAGACTCAGGAGTTTGAGTGATCGGCGGTCCGTTTGAGGACGAGGGAAATCATTCGCACGAGTTCCTCGGTGAGCACGGGTTTAAAGACGACCAGCCCATCGATGCTTTTGAGAAAGGAATCCACTTTGGGATTATCTGCGTGCCCCGTGACGAAAAGAAAACGCTTCCCCATCTCCGGTTTGGTTTTCTGCACCGCGAGGTAAAACATGTCGCCAGCCATTTTCGGCATCAGCATGTCGCAGATGATTACGTCGAAATCGAAGGCCAGCACCTCCCGGAGAGCATCCGCGCCATTGTGCGAGGTGGTGACGATGAAATTGCGGGATTCGAGCAACAGCTTCAAGGTATCCGCAAGGGCTTCGTCGTCGTCCACGAGCAGAATGTTTTTGATCTCCAACTCGGTGGGTTCGGGCAATGACGTTGAGCGAGATGGTGCAGGCATGACGCTGCACGCTAAGCCGCAAAGACCCCGGTGTCAGCGACAAACTCAGGGACTCAATGCAACTCGGTAGTCCCGGTAAAATGGTTTGCTAAGTCCAGACGGGGAGCGACGATATTACAGCGATCCTGAAACCGATTTTTAAATCACTCATCGCCAACACCGAATCATTATGACCCCAGAAACCTGCCATACTTGCACTGAAAAATATCGCCGCGAGCATTCGCCGTCGGCTGATGACGTCATTTTCACCCGCCGTGATTTCCTGATGCGGACGGGCATGGGGTTTGGCGCGATGAGTCTGGCGTCACTGTTCGGGATCAATCTGGGCGACGCGATCGGCGCACCCGCTGGCAAGGTGGGGCCGCTGGCAGTGAAAGCGCCGCATTTCCCGGCGAAAGCCAAAGCGGTGATCCATCTTTTCGCCTCAGGCGGCCCGTCGCAGGTCGATACGTGGGATCCAAAGCCGGAATTGAAGAAGTTCGATGAGAAGACCATCCCCGGTCATGATGGTCTGGCGTTCGGCTCGCCGTTTGAATTCAAGCAGAGCGGCAAATCCGGGACTGAAGTGAGCGATGTGTTTCCAAAGCTGGGGGAAGTAATCGACGAAATGGCGATTATCCGGTCGCTTTGGACCGATATCCCGGCGCACGAAGTCGCCCAGCGGTTCATGAACACGGGTTCGCTCCAGTTGCCGAAGCCTTCGATGGGTTCCTGGGTCGTTTACGGTCTTGGTTCTGAGAATCAGAACATGCCGGGCTTCATCACCATGGGTGGCGCTCCGGATTGGCGGCAATCCTCCTTCCTGCCGGGCATCTATCAGGGCTGTAACGTCAACTACAATACCCGGATGGATTTGGATGACGTGATCATGAACATCAAGAATCAGTTCACGCCGATGGAGCGCCAGCGTCGTGAACTCGATCTCGTGCGCAAACTGAATCAGATGCACGCCAAAGCCCTGCAGAAAGACGCTCAGTTGGAAGCGCGGATCGAATCGTTCGAAATGGCGTTCAAAATGCAGACGGAGGCGACGGACGCTTTCGACATTACCAAGGAATCCGAAGCTACTCGCGACCTTTACGGGCGCACGGAAGTCGGAGCCAAGCTGCTCGTTGCCCGTCGTCTCGTCGAGCGCGGTGTGCGGTTCGTGCAGGTTGAAGTCGGCGGCTGGGATACCCACCAGAACCTCGCGGTTGCCCTGCGTAACAGTGCAACGAATGTCGACGGTCCTGCCGCCGCTCTCATCAAAGATCTCAAGCAGCGCGGCATGCTCGATAGCACCCTCATTATCTGGGGTGGAGAATTTGGGCGCACTGTCACCCGCGACCGTAACGGTGGCGGCACTGCTGGTCGCGATCACAACGGTCGCGCCATGGTGGCGTGGATGGCCGGCGGCGGTGTTAAGGGTGGCATCACCTATGGCTCGACGGATGAGTTTGGCGCCCGTGCGGTAGAAAACAAAGTCCACATCCATGACTTGCATGCGACCACGCTCGCCCTGCTCGGATTCGACCACGAAAAACTGACCTACCGTTACAATGGTCGGGACTTCCGTCTGACCGACAACTTCGGCAACGTTGTGAAGCCGCTCATTGCGTAAGCTTCAGCTATAACTTCCCAGAATTATGCGCACCTCCGCCCTCGTTCTCTCCGGGTTTTTCGTCGCGGCCACCGTGACGGCGGCGGATATCCCCGCAGACCATCTCGATTTCTTCGAAAAGAAGGTCCGACCCATCCTTGCTGAAAAGTGTTACAAATGTCACAGCCACGAGAGCGGAAAGTCTCGTGGGGGATTGTTGCTCGATTCCCGTGATGCCTCCCGAAAGGGTGGTGATACGGGACCTTCGGTGATTCCTGGCGATGTGGAGAAAAGTTTGCTGATCACAGCGATCACCTACAAGGATGCCGACCTGCAGATGCCACCAAAGGGTGAAAAGCTCTCTGATCAGGAGATCGCCACTCTTACGGAGTGGGTGAAGATGGGTGCTCCTGATCCGCGTGAGGAGCCGAAAAATGCCAAGTTGAGCGGCCTGACCGATAAGGCAAAGCAGCACTGGGCCTATCAGCCAGTCACCAAACCTGCGATCCCGGCAGTCAAGAACCGTGCTTGGTGCGTGACGCCGGTGGATGCGTTCATTCTCGAGAAAATCGAGGCCAAAGGGATGGTACCCTCGGGTCCGACCGAGAAAGAAACCCTCCTTCGCCGCGCGACATTCGATTTGATTGGCCTGCCGCCGACGCTCAAGGAGATTAACGACTTCGTCGGCGATACCTCGCCATATGCGTTCGTGAAGGTGGTCGATCGCCTGCTGGCCTCCCCGCACTATGGAGAGCGTTGGGGACGGTTTTGGCTGGATACCGCGCGCTATTCCGACACCACGGGTGACCGGGAAAACAACCGCAACACGGACTACCGATTCCCGTATGCCTGGACGTATCGCGATTACGTGATCCGCTCTTTCAATCAGGATAAACCGTATGACCGCTTCATTCTGGAGCAGTTGGCGGCGGATCGTTTGACGGATCTGAAGGATCAACGCGATCTGTCGGCGCTGGGATTCATCACGGTGGGTAAGCGCGGAGGTAATGCGAACGACATCATCGACGATCGGATTGATACCGTGACGAAAGGATTCCTCGCCATGACGGTTTCCTGTGCGCGCTGTCACGACCACATGTTTGATCCGATTCCGACCAAGGATTACTACGCGTTGCATGGCGTCTTTTCGAGCATCGAAGAGCCGCTTGAAAAGCCGATCGTCAATCAAGCGACCAAAACGGCAGCGGCTGAATTCCAGCAAAAGCTGGCTTATTTGGAGCAGGAAAACCGGGACAATTATTACAAGGTCGGAGGAGAAAATAATTCCAATTTCCGCAAAATGCCCGGTTCTTATCTGAAGGCTGCTTATCTCACTCGTCCGCGGGCCACTGCAGAAGAACAGGCTTTGGGAAACAAGATCCGGGAGACGGACAAACTGAATCGGGAAGTGAACCAGTCGCTCAATCGGGTGTTGAACAAGGAGGCGCTCTTCGCTCCGCTCAGTCGGTTTCAGGAAGGGAACTGGGCTGCGTTGAACTTTAATAATTTGAATCCGGTCGTCGCCGCGGCCTTCAAAGACAAAACACCCAAGACGATCGACGAGGTGGTGGCAGTGTATGCACAGGTTTTCACCGACCTGAGCGGCAAGGCGATGGAATATCAGAAAGCGCTGGCCGGTGCGACGGATGCCGGGACGACCATTTCTGGATTTGAACCGGGTGTGGTGGAGTTGGTGCAGTTTCCTCTCTTTCTGTCCCCAGCTCACCAGTTGGACATGGATACGATCCGCAAGGAAGTGGACGTTTGGCCACTGGCACTTCGGCGTCGCGGCTTCACGTTTGCACAAATCAACGCCCTGCTCCTGACTCATGATGGCGCAGACCAGCGAGCGATGGTCGTGCAGGATATTGCTACGCCGAAAGACTCACGGGTCTTCCTCCGCGGCCAGTCCGGCACACCGGGAGACGTGGTACCGAGGCGGTTTTTGGAAGTCTTGTCGGGCGGGAAAGCAACGCCCTTCAGGTCCGGAAGCGGACGACTCGAACTCGCCCAAGCGATTGCCAACAAAAACAACCCTCTGACAGCTCGCGTGATCGTGAACCGCGTCTGGTTGCATCACTTCGGCGAGGGATTCGTCCGCACCCCGGACGATCTCGGGACACAGGCGGAAAAGCCCTCGCATCCTGAATTGCTCGACTACCTCAGCTCCTATTTCATGGAGCAAGGCTGGTCCTTCAAGAAGCTGCATCGCCTGATCATGCTCTCGAAGGTTTACCAAATCCGCAGCTACGCGAACACGCAGTTCAACGACATTGATCCCGACAACCGCCTGCTCTGGCGGGCCAACGTCCGCCGCCTGGACTTCGAAGCGATGCGCGATTCGATGCTGGTCATGAGTGGGAAAATTGACCCGACCGTTGGTGGTCAACCGGTCAACTTGACCGACGAGCCCTACAGCTACCGCCGCAGCATCTACGGGTACATCGACCGCGGTAATCTGCCGGAATTGATGGCGCACTTCGACTTCAGCAACCCGGAAGCCCCGAACTCGAAACGCACTTCAACGATCGTTCCGCAACAGGCGCTCTTCCTGATGAACAGCCCGATGTCCATCGATGTCGCCCGGAATATCCTGAAACAGGTGGCGGCCGCCGGTTCACGGAACCCACGCGATCTCATCTACGCAATCTACCGGACCGTCTTGGGGCGCACTCCCACGACCGAAGAGTATGTAGCCGCCGTCGAATTTATCAGCTATGAAGGCCGCGAGGAGACGCGGGTCCAAGTAGCGGCGAAAGAGATGACGGAAAAAGCCGCCAAGAAGGCCGAAGAACGCGCCAAGCGTGCGGGTCTGATGGCCAACAATGCAGAAAGCGCGATTCAGAACGAGGGAGAGATGATCGAGCGCAAGCCGCTTACGGCATGGGAGACCTTTGCGCACGCGCTGCTTCTTAGTAACGAAGCGGCTTACGTGAACTAAAGGATTCTCAAGAACCGTTGCCGCGGTTCCGAGGATTCGCTCCTAATCCTAAAATTACGAACGCCCTGTGGCTCATCGCCACAGGGCGTTTCTGTTTGGCCTCGATGGGGTTCTGGAGGCTGTATCGATTCCCTGAGGCCAACCGGCGGAGTTCCGCCGCAACAATCCCAAACCTAGCTCGCTGAGGGGAGCGGAGAGATCGTGTCGGATTCGGCCTCGTAGTCGACGCCGGGCAGGCCAAAGCCGAAAAGCTTCAGGAACTCGGTGCGGTATCCGACAATGTCGGAGATGGCTTCAAGATTCTCGGTGGTAGTCTGTGGCCAAAGATCAGCAACTTCAGCCTGGATTTCGGGGCGCATTTCCCAGTCGTCGATACGGATGCGGCCTTTTTCGTCGAGCTGCAGGTGACCGTCGGCCGCGAGACGGTCGGCGAACAGACGCTGAATTTGTTCGATGCAGCCCTCGTGCAGGCCGCGAGCTTTCATCACCTTATAGAGCAGAGAAATATAGAGCGGCACGACGGGGATCGCGGAACTGGCTTGGGTCACGAGCGCTTTATTGATCGAGACGAAGGCGCGCCCGCCGGTGTTGGCGAGTTGAGTATGCAGACGATGCGCGGTGGCCTCGAGATCTTCCTTGGCGCGGCCGATGGTGCCGTTGCGGTAGATCGCCCAAGTCAGATCCGGCCCGATGTAACTGTAGGCAACGGTGGTCGCGCCGGGCGCCAAGACCCCGGCGGCGGAGAGAGCATCGATCCACAGCGCCCAATCTTCGCCACCCATGACCGCCGTCGTGTCGGCGATTTCCTGTTTGCTGGCGGCTTCCAAGGTGAGGTCGTGAACGGTGCCCTTGTCGGTGTTCACTGTCTTGGCGGTGAACGGAGCACCGATCGGCTTGAGGGTGGAGCTGTGCGTCACGCCGGTCTTCGGATGCGTGCGGCGAGGAGAAGCGAGCGAATAAATGACGGCATCGACCTGCCCGAGGTCTTCCTTGATGAGCGCGATGGTCTGCTCCTTGATCGCGTCGGAAAAGGCGTCTCCATTGATGCTCTTCGCGTAGCGCCCGGCGGCGTGCGCGGCTTTCTCGAAGGCGACGGAGTTATACCAGCCGGCGCTGCCCGTGCGGCCTTCCTCGCCGGCCTTTTCAAAAAAGACGCCGATCGTCGCCGCACCGCCCGCAAACGCCGGGACAATCCGGCTCGCCAGCCCGTAGCCCGTGGAGGCGCCGATCACGAGGACGCGCTTCGGCGTTCCTCCGATGCTGCCTTTATTCTGCACATAAGCGATCTGCTCGCCGACATGCGCCGCGCAGCCGGCGGGATGGGCAGTGGTGCAGATGAATCCACGGATTTTGGGCTTGATGATCATAGGGGCGGCCATCTTTGGGCGGTGGCGCGGATGGGGTAAAGCAATTTGCTCGGATGCGGCGGGCCCGACATTGCCTTTGAATTGCGGCCCGCAGTCGGTAGGTTCCGCGTCGGAATTTTTCGACACTATGCGCCCGTTCACTTTCGCCGCCGTCCTTTGCTTGACCAGCACTGCCCTCTTTGCGGCGCGTGAAACGCCCGGCAGCGCGTTGAATGCCCTCGATCAACTTCCGCGTGGAGAATCGAAGCGGGTCGCGCGCATTGAGGCGCGCGACGGCTCGCCGGTCCCTGAGCGGTGGCACATCATCGTGCACGATCCCAAGGACGAAAATGGTCTGCGCGAATTTGTCATCGCGGGCAGCGAGGTCGTGGCGTCTCGCACCCTCTCGCAATTTGCGGAGAGCGTCCGGCCCGACGACGTTTTCAACACTTCCGCGGTCAAGATCGATTCGGACCGGCTCGCCGAACTGGCGCAGCAATATGCGTCGGCCAATCACGTGACCATCGCCGCGCTCAACTACGCTCTGAAGAAGGAAGGCGCCGAGGCCGTTCCGCTTTGGAATATCGGCTGCGTGGACGAAAACGGGAACGAGATCGGGCGGCTCGTCGTGAGCGCGACCAAAGGAAATGTCATTTCCCACGAGGGTTTCACGGCCCGGCCCGGCACGGAAACCGTCCGTGCGGAAACGCAGTCCGAATCGGAAGCGGCGCGCGCCGAACGCCGCCGCCAGCAGGCCCGCGCGCGCAAGGCAGCCACGCCGGCGCTTGCGCCGCAGCCCGAGCCGGCGAAAAAGGACGTCATCAGCCGGATGGGCAGCAGCCTCAACAAATTCTTCACCGGCAAGGGCAGGCCCTAGAGGCATGGCGCTGGCGCGTGATCTGGAGCGGCTCCTCGGCCAGGACCGGGTGAGCATTGCGGCGGAGACGCTCGCCGTTCACGCGGCTGACCGTTGGTTCGCCAGCCGTGCGCCCGACGTCGTTGTCTTCGCGCAATCGACCGAGGACGTGAGCAAGCTGCTGAAGTATGCCGACCGCCATGGAGTCCCGGTGACGCCGCGCGGCTCCGGCTACGGTTACGTGGGCGGCTGCGTGCCCGTCGCGGGTGGAATCGCGCTCTCGCTGGCGCGCATGAACCGGATCAAGGAAATCAATTTCCCGGATGCGGTTGCGGTCGTCGAGCCAGGGGTGGTCACCGCCACGCTGCAGGCGGAGGCCCGGAAAAAGCGGCTCTTTTATCCGCCCGACCCCGCGAGCATGAAAGACTGCAGCCTCGGCGGGAACATCGCGACGAATGCCGGTGGCCCGCGCTGTCTGAAGTACGGCGTCACGCGCCAGTATGTCCTCGGTCTGGAAGCCGTGCTCGCCGGCGGACGCGTGCTGCGGACCGGCGGCCGCACGCACAAAAACAAAACCGGTTTTGATTTGATCGGCATGTTCGTCGGCAGCGAAGGGCTGCTCGGCGTGGTCACGGAAGCGACGCTGCGCCTGCTGCCGCTGCCGCCGGCCCGGGCGACGCTCTCGGCGAGCTTCCGCACTTTTCGCCAGGCCGCGAAAGCCGTGCAGGAAATTTTCGCCGCCGGCTTTCTGCCGTCGGCATTGGAAATCGCCGATGCCTTCACGCTCGCCGCCGCGGGCGAACATCTCGGCAAAAGTCTCGCGCCGCGCGGCAGCGCACATCTGCTCGTCGATCTCGACGGCCAGCCGGAGTCGGTGACTTCCGAGGTGCATGCGCTGGCGAAGTTACTGGCGAAGCTGAAACCGATTGGCGCGCGCACCGCGCTCGGCGAAGCGGAATGCGAGGAACTGTGGAATTTGCGCCGCGCTTTCTCGCAATCGCTCAAGGCAACCGGCCTGACGAAATTGAACGAGGACATCGTCGTGCCGCGCGGGCGGCTGACCGATCTCGCGGAATTTGCGGAGCGGCTGCGGAAGAAATACGGCTACCCGATCGCCTGCTTCGGCCACGCGGGTGACGGCAACATCCATGTGAACATCATGGCAGCGAATTATCACACCGACCGGGCAGTCGCGAAAAAAGTGGGCGCGGCGCTCGATGAGCTGTTTGCCCAAGTGCTGGCGTGGGGTGGGGTGATCACTGGCGAGCACGGCATCGGACTTGCCAAAAAACGCTGGTGGCCGCAGGCGACGACACGGGTAAGCCGGGAAGTTCACACCGCGCTCAAAGCGGCGCTCGACCCGAAGGGGATCTTGAATCCGGGGAAATTCGTCGGGCCGTAACCGCCCGCAGGCGCGCGCCGCGCCGGTCAGTTCAGCACGACATTATGCACGCGCAGCGCGGTGCCGGTTTGCCGATGGTATTCGCCGATCGCTTTGTTGTAATCCGCCTCGGCGCGCAGCACCGCTGCCTCCGTCTCGGTCAGTCTGTTTTGCAGTTCGAGCACTTCGAAAGTCGTGCCGCCGCCGGCGCGCAGGCGAGCTTCGCCGGCATCCAGCGTTTCCCGAGCGAGGCGGCGCGCTTCGCGCGTCGAAAGAATGCGCTCGCGCGAAGTGATCACCTGGCCCGCGGCGTTATCCACATCGACGACGATTTGCTGTTCGAGCTGCTGCAGGGCGACGAGCGATTTGGCGGCTTCCAGTTTGGCCGCGTTGGTCGCGCCCCGCCCTTCGCGGTTCGGAATGGGAATGCTGACGATCGCGCCGATACTCCACGCGGTTTGATCGCGGCTGGGCACGCGATTCAAGCTCGTGCCGAGATCGTTGTCGAAGCCCAGCATCGCCAGGCTGCCGACGAGGTCGAAACGCGGCAGCGCCTGATTGCGGGTAAAGGCGAGCGTGATGTGGTTGCGTTCGATCTCGAGCACGTTCTGGCGGTAATCGGGGCGCAGTTCGAGCGCATCGCGGATGCCGGCCGGCACGTCCGCGCGGAACGGCAGCGCATGGGGCGGCGCGATTTCGACGGCGACCGCCAGCATGCGCTCCATATCGTTGGTCACGAGTTGCTTGAGGAAGTTTTCATTATCCCGCACGGCCCGCTGCGCGAGGATCACGCCTTCTTCGCGGGCGGCCACTTGCGCCCGCGCTTCCGTGACGTCGAGCGGGGATTTGACGCCGATTTTCACGCGCGCCTCGTTGTCTACGAAAAGTTGTCGGGCCAGTTCGCGCGAGCGGATCGCGACGAGCAGCGCCTCCTGCGCGAAGTGCAGGTCGTTATAGACGAAGTTCGTCTCGGTGATGATGTCGATGATCCGCCGCCGGAGCGCCCATTCGGAAACGAGCACGTTATTCCGGGCGATGCGCACCTGGGCAAGGTTGGCCTTCGGGCCGAAATCGCGCAGGAGTGGCTGCCGGAGGGCGATGCTGCCGCGGGATTCGTAGTCGTCGTCGAAGTTATTAAACAGGCCGAGGTTGTTGCGCGCGCCGATCCCGACATCGTAGGTCAGCCCGATCGACGTGGCCCCGCTCAGCCCGGCGCTGAAGCGGTCGAGGCGGTTGACGTTGCGCTGTTGGAGGCGGACGCCGTTCACGAAAACATCGGTCTGCGAATCCTCGAGCCGATCGGCCGTGAGATCGAAGACGGGATCGAAACGCCCGAGTTGGCGGGTCACATTCTCCTGCGCGATCTGCGGTTCGAAGCGCTGGACCTGGATGGCGAAGCTTTTGGAAAGCGCCGCCTGGATCGCCGTTTCGAGGGTGAGCTTCAAAACCGTGGGGCGAGCCACTCGTTCCTCTGCAAAAACCGAGCACGGCAGGAGCAAGCAGAGGAAAAGACGCGCGAAACGGAGCATGCGGAGGGGTGGTTCGGGAGCGGGGCGGAGCAGGGGTTGCAGGGTGGGGGTGGGTCCTTCGCATAAACCCGGGGCAAAAACGAATCTTAAACGCAAACCTCGCGGGGCTGGCGGACCCGGGTTTGACACCACTCCCGGGCAAACCTACTCTGGCGCTTCATCGAAAAATGCTCACCACCTCCCCGATCACCCGGCAAACCGTCGGCAAGACTTTCACCATTGCCATCAGCGTGCTCGGCGTGGGAGCGGTGTTTCAGGTGGGGATCATCGGCTGGGCCTTCGCGACCCGCCCGCCAAACCCGGTGGCAAATTTCACCGCGACGGCGCTGCCACCGGTCGCGCGATTGACCACCGAGCCCGTCGCGCCGCCGGCTCCGGATCTCACGGCCAATCCTTTTGCCGAGCCGCCCCAGACGCTGACGACCAATGCGGGGCTGCCACCGAAGCCGACGCCCGCCCCGCAGAAAAGCACGCCGGCCGAGCCGACCAATCGTTTCGAGGAAGTCCTCCTGCAGGGCCGGCAACTGCGCGAGCGCGGCGACATGAATACGGCGATCATCAAATTCCGCGAGGCCGGCACCATGGATCCGCGGAATCCCATTCCGGTCGCGGAGTTGGCGGCGACGTATGAGAAAATGGGCAGCGCCGACCGCGCGGGCGAGCATTGGCGGAAGATTTACGATCTGGGCGATGCGGCCGGCGTTTATTACTCGCTGGCGGAAGCGAAACTCAAAGCCATCCAGGCGCTGACGATGCGGACCGCAGTGGCCCCGGTCGATGCGCCGGCGCCCGTCGATACCTCCGCGCCGGTCGAAGGCATCGCCCCCGGCGCCACGCTCGGCCTGCTGCCCGTCCGCGTGGACGAAGAGAAAGACGATGCTTCCGCCAAGCGGTTCACCTTGCACATCCCGGTCAAGGCCCGCCCGCAGACGAAGATGGAGGTGCGCGATCTCGTCCTCCACGTCCTTTTCTACGACATCGTGGACGGGCAGAACGTCGTCCAGACCAGCGCCAATGTGAACTCGCGCTGGATGACGCCGCCGGCCGATTGGACGGAAAGCGATACCGAGGAACTGGCGGTCGAATACCAACTCGACAAGCCGGAAGCGAAAGCCGCGAAGCGAGAAAATCGGAAATACTTTGGCTACATCGTGCGCGTCTATTACAAGCAGCAACTGCAGGCGGCGACCGCTGAACCGGAGCGCCTCTCGCAGCAGTATCCACCGCCCCCCACCTTGCCCAAAGATCCCGATAAATGAGAATTCTGCTGGTTGATGATGATGCTGGCGTCGTCCAGGCGTTGGTTGCGATTTTGAAAAAACTTCCCGGGCACGAGGTGCGTTCCGCGGGGACGGGCGACGAGGCGCTGGCTGCGGCGGCGGAATGGGGCGGGCTGGACCTGCTCATCACCGACGTGGTCATGGAGCCGATGGACGGCTTCACCCTGCGCGACCGGATGCTCAGCGAGTATCCCACGGTGCGGACGATTTTGATCAGTGGCTACGACCTGAGCGACTATCCGGAGCAGACGCAGTATCACCAATTGCTCGCCAAACCGGTGGAAGCGGAAGACCTGCGCGCCGCGGTGGAAAAAGAACT
>JBBQIZ010000054.1:0-23981 GCA_038325425.1 Chthoniobacterales bacterium | reverse complement strand
GATGGCGGCAAAGCGAAGACGCTGGAAGAAGTCGGCAAGAAGTTCGGCGTCACGCGCGAACGCATCCGCCAGTTGCAGAATATCGCGCTGATGAAACTCCGCCGGGCACTCCAGAAAAAAGAGAAGCCGATCGACCACCTCCTGCCGACGCACGCCGGGGAGTTCGACGAGTAAACCTTGTCCGCATAAAATCACGAAAGGGCGCGTCCGCTGAGGATGCGCCCTTTTTCGTGGGATCAGGGCACCACTCGCAGTTGGATGGTATCGAAGCGCTCTTCACCGGCGAGCATGTCGCTGACGATGACGAGATGGTCGCCGGATTTCGCGTGGCCGGCGTTGACCAACGAGTTGATCGCGGCGCCGATCGTGCGGCCCGGGTTGGGATCGAAGGAGAGGCTTTGCGGATAGGTGCCCCAGTTGACGACCAGCTTGCGGCAGACCTCGAAGGTCGGAGAAAAGGCGTAGATCGGCGCGTTCGGGCGCAGGTTGGAGACGAAGTCCGCCATCGTGCCGCGCCGGGTGAAGACGACGATCTTCGAGTCCGGCAGTGAATTGGCGAGCGACACCGCGGAGCGCACCGTCTTTTGCCGGTCGTCCTCGAGGAGCGCTTCCTCCGCGAAACCCGCGCCGCCGCTGCGCTCGATCCGTTTCGCCACCTTATCCATCACTTCCACGCACTTGATGGGATATTTCCCGACTGTCGTTTCGCCGCTGAGCATGATCGCGTCGGCCTGCTCGAAGACCGCGTTGGCCACGTCGGTGATTTCCGCCCGCGTCGGCACCGGGTTCGTAATCATCGACTCCAGCATGTGCGTGGCGACGATCACTGGCACGCCTTTGGCCAGGCAGCGTTTCACGATGCGGCGCTGGATGATCGGCAGTTCCTCCATCGGACACTCGATGCCGAGATCACCGCGCGCGACCATGATCACGTCGGTCGTCTGGATGATGTCTTTGATGTTTTTCACCGCGAGCTGGTCCTCGATCTTCGCGATGATCCGGGCCGAACTGCCGTGCTCGCGCAGGACCTTGCGCAGCGCATCGACGTCGCTCGCCTCGCGGCAAAAGCTCAGCGCCACAAAATCCACGTGCAACTCCGCGCCGACCGCGACGTCGGCCAGATCCTTCTCGGTGAGCGGCGGCAGATTCACTTTCACGCCGGGCAGGTTGATGTGCCGGCGCGAACCCATCACGCCGGGCGTCAGCACTTCGCAGCGGATCTTGTTGCCGTCCTTGGTCAGCACCTTCATGTGCAGATTGCCGTTGTCCACGAGCACGATGTCGCCGGCCGAAATGTCGTCGATCAGCCCGTCGTAATTCACCCCGACGGAGTATTCCTCCTCGCTCTTTTCGCCGCGCACCGTGAACTCGAAGATGTCGCCGATCTTCAGGTCGAGCTTCGTCGGCAGGTCGCCCGTGCGGATGGCCGGGCCTTGCGTGTCCATGAGGATGCCGACGATGACGCCGAGTTCCTTGGCGATGGCGCGGATGCGCGGGACGATGACGCGCACCCAATCGTGAGGCGCGTGGCTCATGTTCAGCCGGAAGATATTGGCTCCGGCTTGGATCATTGCGTGCAAGACATCCGCCGACTCAGTGGCCGGCCCCAGGGTGCAAATGATTTTGGTTTTTCGCATGCGCGAACGAAGCGAGAACCTTCGCCCAACGCGAGTCCAAAGACCGCGAACCGGCCTCCCGCCTGCTTTATGGCCGCCCTACTGCTCGACGACCCGCGGCGCGGGGCGCAGTTTCCACGAAGTCGTCCGCGCGTGTTCCTGTGAGCCGGCGCTGAGCTTGAAGAGCGACAGCGAGCGCGGCACCAGCGCGAGTTCATCGCCGGAATGGTGCGTCGTCGGCGCGGCCAGGAAGCCCGCCTCGTCGTCCGTGTCGAGGATCCGCTCCCATGTCACCTTCTTCCGACCGGGCAGGGAAAAATTCACCGGTTCGTGATGCGCATTGAAGAGCAGCATGAACGTGTCGTCGTGGATCGGCTTGCCGTAATAATCGCGCACGTCCTCGGCGAAACCCATCAGCACCACGCCGATGCAGCGGATGAAACTGCGGTTCCAATCCTCGTCTGTCATCTCCGTCCCGTCCGCCGCAAACCACAGCAAATCCTTCGCCTCCATCCCGCGAATCTTCCGGCCCTGGAAAAACTTTGGCCGCCGGAAGATCGGATGCGCGTGGCGGAAGTGGATCAGCTTCGTCGTGAAATCCTCGCGCTGCTGCTGCTCCGGCGTGCGTTCCCACGAGAGCCAGCTCAGCGCATTGTCCTGGCAATACGCGTTGTTGTTGCCGGCCTGCGAGCGGCCGTATTCGTCGCCGCCGCAGAGCATCGGCACGCCTTGCGAGAGAAAGAGCGTCGCCAGGAAATTCCGCATCTGGCGCCGGCGCAGCGTATTGATCTTCTCGTCGTCGGTCGGCCCTTCCACCCCGCAATTCCACGAGCGCCCGTTGTTATCGCCGTCGCGATTGTCCTCCAGGTTCGCCGCGTTGAGCTTCTCGTTGTAGCTCACGAGGTCGTGCAGCGTGAAGCCGTCGTGCGCGATGATGAAGTTGATGCTCGCATACGGGCGGCGGCCGTCGCGCTGGTAAAGATCCGAGCTGCCCGTCAGCCGATAGGCAAACTCCGACACATGCTCGTCCCCCTTCCAGTAGCCGCGCACGCAGTCGCGATACTTCCCGTTCCACTCCGCCCAGAGCACCGGGAAATTCCCCACCTGATACCCGCCCTCGCCCACGTCCCACGGCTCCGCGATCAGCTTCACCTGCGAGAGCACCGGGTCCTGGTGGATGATGTCGAAGAACCCGCCCAGCTTGTCCACATCGTGCAGCTCGCGCGCCAGCGTGGACGCCAGGTCGAAGCGGAACCCATCCACATGCATCTCCAGCACCCAGTAGCGCAGCGAGTCCATGATGATCTGCAGCACCCGCGGATGCATCATGTTCAGCGTGTTCCCGCACCCCGTGTAATCCATGTAAAAGCGCCGGTCCTTCGCCGTCAGGCGATAATAGGCGGCATTGTCCACCCCGCGGAAACTCAGCGTCGGCCCCAGGTTGTTCCCTTCCGCCGTGTGATTATAGACCACGTCGAGGATCACCTCGATCCCCGCCGCGTGCAGATTCTTCACCATCTGCTTGAACTCCCGCACCTGCCCGCCCTCCATCCCGCTGCCCGAATACATCGCGTGCGGCGCCAGATAGCCGATCGAGTTGTAGCCCCAGTAATTCGTCAGCCCCTTCTTCGCCAGGAAGTCGTCATTGATGAAATGATGCACCGGCAGCAGCTCCACCGCCGTCACCCCCAGCTTGTGGAAATAATCGATCGCGAACGGCGTCCCCAGCGCCGCGTACGTCCCGCGCAGCTCCTCCGGCAGATGCGGGCACAGCTTCGAAAACCCCTTCACATGCGCCTCATAGATCACCGATCGCGGCAGCGGCGTCGCCAGTTGGTGATCCCCCTCCCAGTCGAACGCATTATCCACCACCACACACTTTGGCATCCCCAGCGCATTATCCCGCGGATCGATCATCAGATCCGCATCCTTGGTCGCTCCCGTGTGATAGCCGAACATCTCCTCGCCCCACTCGATCTCCCCCGCGATCGCCTTCGCATACGGATCGATCAGCAGCTTCGCCGGATTAAAGCGATGCCCCTCCTTCGGCGCCCACGGTCCATAAACCCGATACCCATAGAGCTGCCCCGCCTTCATCCCCGGCACAAAACAATGCCACACCTGATCCGTGTGCTCGCTCAGGCGGATGCGCACCGTCTCGTGCGGCGCACTCGCGCTATCGAAGAGACACAGATCCACCCCCGTCGCATTCTCCGAAAACAGCGCAAAATTCACCCCCTCCGGCATCACCGTCGCCCCGAGCGGATAGGACAGGCCCTGCCAGATTTGCGTCGTCATGAAGAAAAACCCTGGATGTGCCCTGTGATTGGCGCGTCAGCCCTTCTTCAGCACCTTCAGCGCGCGTTTGGTATCATCGACCCGCAGCACCAGCAGCCCCTTCTTCGCCCCCTGGCTCGTCGCCAGATAGGCGTATTCGATGTTGATCTTCGCCTTCGCCAGGTGCTTGGAGATCGCCGCCAGCGACCCAGGCTTATTGTCATTCTCGATCAGCAGCACCTTGCTCTCCACCGCCAGCACCCCGCGCTCCTCGAAGATATGCAGCGCCTGCTCGTGATCGCTGACCACCATCCGCACCACCGAGTGGTCCGCCGTATCCGAGATCGTCAGCGCGAAAATATTCACCTTCGCCTTGGCCAGCTCCTCGCAGACCGTCGCGAGCGTGCCGGGTTTATTGGCGAGGAAAACGGAGAGTTGTTTGGCGATTTCCATAGTCAGAGTGGGTAAAAGGTTAAGGACCGGCAGGAGTGTGTGCCGCCGCGTCCGCCGTCTCAATCCTCAATTCACATCGTCCTCGCCGCAACCGGGGCAGTGCCCGTCCGCCGGATCCTCGGGGCCGCCCAGCCGCCCGCCGGGGCCGCCCCATAAGGATGCCTACGAATTTCGTCCTTAAAGCCCTTTGCTACCGCGACCGGTTGACGTGGAACCACTCCACGAACTTCGGGATGCCTTCGGCGATCTTGGTGTGCGGGTCGTAGCCGAGCAGGCGCCGCGCTTTGTCGATATTCGCGTAGGTGAGGGGCACATCGCCGGGTTGCTCGGGCATCGGGTGGATGATGGCCTTTTTCCCGACCTCCTGCTCGATGGTGGCGATGAGGTCGTTCAGGGTCGTGGTCTGGCTTTCGCCGAGGTTAAAGACATCGCAGAGCGGGCCTTCGTAGCCGAGGCAGGCCTGCATGCCCTGGGTGATGTCGTCCACGTAGGTGTAGTCGCGCCGGGTGGTGCCGTCGCCGAACTGGTTGATCGGCTGGCCTTCCCAGATGCGTTTGGTGAAGGCGTGGATGGCGAGGTCGGGGCGTTGCCGGGGGCCGTAAACGGTGAAGAAGCGCAGGCTGATCGTGCGCAGGCCGTATAGGTGACTGTAGTTCGAGCAGAATTGCTCGGCGGCCATCTTGGTCGCGGCGTAGGGGGAGATGGTCTGGTTGATCAGCATGTCCTCGGAGAAGGGGGCGGTCTTGATGACGCCGTAAACGGAGGAGCTGGATGCGGAGATGAAGCGGGGGACGCCGTGGAGCCGGGCGGCTTCGAGGAGGTGCCAGGTGCCGGTGATGTTCGTGTCGATGTAGAGCTTCGGCTGCTGGATGGAGGGGCGGACGCCGGCCCGGGCGGCGAGGTGGACGATGCAGTCGGGGCGGTCCTCACGGACGGCGCGCTCGACGGCGTCCCAATCCCGCAAGTCGGCCTCGTGGACGCGGACGTCTTTGGCAAAGCCGGCGACGTTGGCGCGCTTGATGGCGGGGTCGTAGAAGTCGTTAAAGTCGTCGAAGATGCTGACGGCGTGGCCTTCGGCGAGGAGGAGATCGACGAAGTGGGAACCGATGAACCCGGCGCCACCGGTGAGGAAAACTTGCATCGGTGGAGGCTAACGGAGGGGGGAAAAAGGGGGCAAGGGAGTTCTTAGTGCTCAGTTCCAAGTGCTTAGTGGACCGAATTACCGAGCACCGAGCACTAAGAACTGACCACTAAGCACGGCCGAACTTCACCCTCGCGGGACAATGCAGTTGACACCGCAAAACCACAGTGAGAAGAAGCCTTCCGAGCACACTATTATGTCCGACGAAATTCCTCCCGCCCCTTCCGAAACCGCTGACGACGCCTCGAAAGCGGAAACCATCCGCATCACCCTCCCAGCCAAGCCCGACCAGCCGACGGCCAAGCGGGAGACGGTGCGCATCAACCTGCCCGGCAAACCCGCGGCGACCATGCCCTCCGGCGTCGGTCCCAAGAAGGAAACGACCAAGATTCCCGCCCCCGGCGACGAAACGGCGACCCAGATCGGCACCCCGCCCGCGAGCAGCACCAAGCCTTTCCTCCCGCCGCCGCCCAAGCCGCCCGGCAGCCTCGGCAGCGGAGTGATGAAGCCGATGGCCCCCGGCGGCAGCGCGATCAATCCGCCGCCCAAGCCACCCTCTTTCGGCGCCAAGCCGACCCTCCCGCTCAAGCCCGCGCCCGCGCCTGGCGCAGTGGCCAAGCCCGTGGCACCCGCCGGCAGCGGGATCAATCCGCCGCCGGAGCCCGTGACTCAGCGCGCCGCGGCGCCGAAGAAGGAAACCGCCCGCATCACCCTGCCGCCGGAAGGTGGCAAGGCGGGCATGCCGAAGGCGACGATCAAGATGCAGCAGACGCAACCGCTCGTCCGGCAACCCGGCGCGTCGGTCACCCAGAGCAGCATCCAGCCCGCGCCTTCGATCACGACGGCTTCCGCAGGGTCGGAGGAGACCGCGGCCGATGGGATGGTCAATATCCTGAGCATCGCCGCGCTGGTCGTGGCCGCCGTCTCCCTCGCGCTGGTCTTCTTCGCCTACAGCGCCAGCGCGCTCTCTTAAACCACCCACCGACCTCCTTTCCCTATGGCCAGCTCCAACGTCCTCACCGTTAACGATGCCAACTTCGATAGCGAAGTCCTGAAGTCCGACGTGCCCGTGCTCGTCGATTTCTGGGCGCCGTGGTGCGGGCCGTGCATCCAACTCGGGCCGGTCATCGACCAAGTAGCCGACGCGACCGCAGGCAAAGCCAAGGTGGCCAAAGTGAACGTGGATGAGAGCCAGCAGCTCGCCGCGAAATACCGGATCAATTCGATCCCGGCTTTGCTCATCTTCAAGGGCGGCGAGATGAAGGAACAGCTCAACACCCGTTCCAAGGGCGACATGGTGGCCAAGCTCGAAGCGCTGGCCTAATTCCCGCGCTGTCTATTTCACGCCGCGCTCCTTTCGGGGAGCGCGGCGTTTTTCTTGCCCCGGAGGGACACGCTCCGGCGAGTCCCAAATCGGGGAACGCGCAGGCGTGGTGGGGACGCTACGCGATCTCCAACTGCGCGCGGCTGTAGAGCCGGGCGTGGCCGCCGATGCCCACGCGATCGCCGCGGTCTTCGCAGAACAGTTCGCCACGCCGGTGCGAAAGCTGGCGGGCGAAGAGCTGCTTTTTGCCGAGGCGCGCGCTCCAGTAGGGGATGAGCGTGCTGTGCGCGGAACCGGTCACCGGGTCTTCGGGCACGCCCGCGCCCGGCGCGAAAAAGCGCGAGACGAAATCGCTATCCGTGCCGGGAGCGGTGCAGATCACGCCGAGGCAATCGAGGCGGGCCAGCGCGGTCGGGTCGGGACGCAGGTTGAGGATTTCCTCCTCGCTGGCGAACACCGCGAGGAAGTCGCGCGTCTTGTAAAGCTCGCGCGGCAGCCAGCCGAGGGCGTCGGCGAGGTTGACGGGCACTTCCGCGTGGCGCTCGGCCGCCCAGGCGGGGAAATCGAGCACGATGCGGTCGCCGTCGCGGGTCGCGCCGAGTTCGCCGATCTTCGTCTGGAAACTCACGCGCTCACCGCCGAAGCCGAGTTCGCTGAACACGACGAAGGCGCTGGCCAGCGTGGCGTGCCCGCAGAGATCTACTTCGACGGTCGGCGTGAACCAGCGCAATTCGTAGCGCCCATCGCGCCCGACGAGGAAGGCCGTCTCCGAGAGGTTGTTCTCCGCCGCGATGGCCTGCAGCGTCGCCTCCGGCAGCCACGTATCGAGCGGGCAAACGCCCGCCGGATTGCCGCCGAAGACGCGGCTGGTGAAGGCATCGACCTGAAAATAGGAAAGCGACATGCAGGCGACTGTGGCAGGGGGCCGCGCGGGCCGACAAGGGCGAAGACTGCGCTATGACACAGGATCTGCACCGCACCTTTTACCGCAGAGGACGCAAAGTCGCAGAGAGCCGCAGAGAACCGCAGAGGTGGATTGATACCATCTCTCGGAATCCATCGGACACTCTGCGGCCCTCTGCTTTCTTTGCGCCTCTGCGGTAAAAGTGAACCGTTGCTCTACCGCAGAGGCGCAGAGCACGCAGAGGGACGCCGAGAAAGTGACCGAGGGCCGAGGCTTGCTGTCCTGTTTATTGCGAGAAATGGTATGAGGGACGAATTGCTCCTCAGCGTTTTCCTCTGCGAGCCTCTGCGACTTTGCGTCCTCTGCGGTAAAGCAGCCCACTATTCCCGGTATTCCGTCGCGCCAGACAACAAAACGCGCCGCCGGACGAATCCAGCGGCGCGTGATTGAAGTCGAGCGCGAGGGCCTTACAGCGTCTTGCAGAACTCCTCGAACCGATCGAGGCCCTTCTTGATGATGTCGAGGCTGGTCGCGTAGCTCAGGCGGACCGTGCCGTCGTTGCCGAAGGCGACGCCAGGGACGACCGCGACGTGGTGTTTGCTGAGCAGGCGGTCGGCGAAGTTCGTCGAGCTGAGGCCGAGCTGGCCGATGTTCACCAGCACGTAGAAAGCGCCTTCCGGATTCACCACGCTGACGCGCGGGATGGCCTTAATGCGGTTCACCATGTAGTTGCGGCGGAGGTTGAATTCCTCGCGCATGTCGGTCACCGGCTGCTGGTCGCCCTTGAGCGCGGCGATGGCGCCCTTCTGAGCGAAGGAGCAGGGGTTGGAAGTGCTGTGGCTCTGGATGGCGTCGATCGCCTTGGCGATCGGCTCGGGCGCACCGAGGTAACCCAGGCGCCAACCGGTCATCGAGTAGGCCTTGGAGAAACCGTTGATCGTGATCGTGATGTCGTAAGCGCCGGGCAGGCTCGCGGTGCTGATGTGCTTCACGTCATCATAAACGAGCTTTTCGTAGATCTCGTCGGAGAGGATCAGGATTTCCTCGTCGGCGGCGACCTCGACGATCGCCTGCAGTTCGTCCTTGGTGTAAACGGCGCCGGTCGGGTTGCCGGGCGAGTTGAGGATGACCATCTTGGTGCGCGGGGTCATCGCGTCCTGAAATTCTTCGGCGGTCATCTTCCAGCCGTTCTCTTCCTTGGTCTGCACGAAGATCGGCTCGCCGCCGGCGAGGCGGACCATCTCGGGATACGAGAGCCAATAAGGCGCGGGAATGAGCACTTCGTCGCCTTGCTGCACGGTGGCGAGGATGGCGTTGTAGCAGGAATGCTTCGCGCCGTTGCTGACGATGATCTGCGACGGCTTGTAGTCGAGGCCGTTGTCCGCCTTGAACTTGTCGGCGATGGCCTGGCGCAATTCCGGGGTGCCGCTGCTCGGGGTGTATTTGGTAAAGCCGACTTCAAGTGCGGCCTGAGCGGCGGCCTTGATGTGCTCGGGCGTATCGAAGTCAGGTTCACCGGCTCCGAAGCCGCAGACGTCGATGCCTTCGGCCTTCATGGCCTTGGCTTTCGAGTCGATGGAGAGCGTGAGCGAGGGCGTCAGGATGGTGGCGCGTGAGGCGAGTTCCATGGTCATTTGGGATTGGGGTTTCTTGGGATGCGGATGCGGCGCGGTAAGCGGATGCTTATTTGCCGAACCAGCTTTCGATCAAAGGCTTCAAGTTGTTTTCTTTGATTTGGACGATGCCCATTTCGCGGGCGGCATTTTCGGGAGAATCGGAGGCGTGGGCGGCATTGACCATGATGGTCGAGCCGAACTCGCGGCGGATCGTGCCGGGAGGCGCTTTCGAGGGATCGGTTGGCCCGAGGACCTCGCGGATCTTCCGCACGGCATCGACGCCCTGATAGCACAGCGCGATGCATTTTTCCGAACCGGGATCGTCGCGTTTGTCCGCCGGGCATTCGCTCGGCTTGAGTCCGGCCATGAACTTCACGATCTGCTCCCAATTATCCCGACCGTTGATCGGGCCGAGAATGTCGCCGAGTTTGGTCTGCACGTCGGCGGGAAGCTTGATGGAAAACTCTTTTTCGAGCAGTGCCGTGGCGGTTGCGCCGGAGCGCTCGCGCAGCTTGTCCATCAGGACCTCGAGGACCGGGCCGTAAAACTCCTCGGCCTGCGCCACGCTCATGCGGTGGACCTTGCAGGCGATAATGTAGAGGCCGGTGCGGCTGAAGAGATCGATCACGCCGCCGGGGCGGGCGTTCGGGAAACGGAAGTTGTCCGGCTTGATCAGCACCAGCGTCTTTTCGACCTTCGTGCCGGTCGGAAAAGTGATCGCTTCGTCGAGCAACCCGCCATCGGAATCCGAATGAGACGACCAGAGCAGCAGGTCGTTCTTTGCGGACTCGGCGTCCGGCGGCGCGAGCACGCCAGGCTCGAAGTAGCTGACCTCGCCATTCGCGTCGGCCATGTAGTCGCCGTAGGTGTCGCGGATGGTTTCGCCGCTGGTCCGTTCATTGACGATGTGCCCGACGGTCGAGCGAATTTTCAGCACCGCGTCTTCACCCTTGAAGACGAGGAGCAGGACGCGCGGCCGTGAGCCCGAAGGTGTCGGCCCAAAGTTCTTCAGGACGTATTTCTTGATCAACTCCTGCGTGGCGCGATGCCGCGGCTCGGGATCCGTGACGATCTGGTCCGCATACTTCTCCACCAACTCCGCACTCGGGGCGAACATCCGCGCCGCGACCAGATCGAGACCCGTGCGGGAAATGAGCCGCGCCAGAATGCCGCCGGTGCGCGACTTGCGAATCGAGTAGGGCGTGACGAGCAGGTAGGAAAGTTCTTCGGCCATAGATAAAAAGAGCCCGCGCGGATCGCCGGAAATACTTCATTTCGCGGCGTGAAACCCACGCAGGCAGGAGATTTTACGGAAAATTTTCGGGGTTTTTGTGGGGCGGAAAGCTATCGGCTCACGAGGAAAGGCGTCAACGAGTTTTTCCGCCGCCCCTCCGTGTGCCCAGCCCGCTGACCCACTTGCCCTTCCGCACCGTGCGGTCGATGCGCAGTCCGGCTTTCTGAAATGCGGCGAGCACCTCCGCCTCCTGCACGCGCAGGATGCCGGAGAAGACCAACCGCCCGCCGGGTTCGACCGCGGCCACGATCTTCGGGGCGACTTCGATGAGCAACCCGCTGAAGAGATTCGCCGCCACGACTTCCCAGGTCCGCGTCGGCGTCCACTCGCGGACGTCGCTTTTCTTCACCACGACGCCGCGCAATGCGTTGAGCTTCACGTTCTCCTTTGCCGTCCGCACCGCATGCGGATCGAAATCACTCGCCTCCACCTTCCGCGCGCCGAGGACGCGTGCCGCCAGCGCGAGAATCCCGCTGCCCGCGCCGAGATCGAGCATCTCCCATGGTTGACCGGCAAAATCCGCGCTCACATCCGCCAGAAACCGCAGGCAAGTCGCCGTCGTGTCGTGATCACCCGTCCCAAACGCCATCCCGGCCGGCACCAGCAGCACCGCGCGGTCCGGCTCCGCCTTGGCCAGCGCCACCCGCTCGCGCTCGGTGCCGACGATGATCAGTTTTTCCCGCACGCGGATCGGTTTGGTCACCGCTTCGCTCACCGCCCGCGGCATCTTTTGCACCGCCACTGCGCCGCCAAACGACTTCTTCAGCCGCTCGGCCTGGGCCTTGGTCAATTGAAACGCCTCCAGCCGGATCGTCTTCGCCCCCGCCAGCGCCGTAATTGCCAGCCGATCGCTCACTTCGCGCAACCGCTCCACCCAGGCGTCCTCCCACTTTGCCGAACCGAGTTTCTTCCACGTGTAAACGGTTCCCGTGCTCATTTCTTTTTGAAAATCACGATGTGCTGCCGCGGCAGGACGCCGACCGTCTCGACGAACTCCATCTCCGGGTGAATCGCCATCTCCCGCTTGATCTGCGCCTCGCTCATCTTGTGGACTTCCTTGATCGGCACCTTCGGGTCTTCCTTGCGGTATTCGACGAAGACCAGCCGCCCGCCCGGCTTCAGCCCGGCGATCATGCTCCGCGTCATTTCATACGGTCGGTCGAACTCGTGATAGACATCGACCATGATCATCGTGTCGCACGACGCCGCGGGCACTTGCGGGTCGGTCGGCGTGCCGAGGATCGGCTTCACGTTGTCGATCCGGAACATCGCCATGCGCTTCGCGAGCACCTCCAGCATCTCTTCCTGAATATCCACGCCATAGACGAAGCCGCCCGGCGTGATCTTCTTCGCGATCTTGCGCGCGATGAATCCCGAGCCGCACCCGATATCCGCGACCACTTCGCCCGGCTGAAACTTCAACGCCTCGACCAGTAGATCCGTGCGCTCTTCCGCATCGCGCTCCGGCCGCTCCAGCCAATCCGCCGCCTGATGGCCCATGACGTGCGCGATCTCGCGCCCCATGTAAAAGACGCCGATGCCGTTCGGATCATGTTCGGCGCGCTTTTCGTAGGCCGCTTCCGCCGGACGCGCCGGCTCCTTCGCCGGGACCGCCGCTACTGAGATGAAAAAAAGTAGGAGAAAACGCGCAGCGAAGAGGGACATGGAGGAGTGGGTTAGCGTTGAAGAAACACCGCGGGTGCGATCTTGTCGATGCAGCCCGTGACGAAGTCGAAACTCCTCCGCCTCCTGCGCACCGTCGCGGTCTGCTACCTTCTACTCTGCGTGCTCATCGGTCTGCTCCAGCGCTACCTCATCTACATGCCGTTCCGCGAAACGGAATCCGCACTGATCGCCCAAGCCGACCGTATCGGCGCCGAACCGTGGCGCGACTCCAGCGGTGCGGTCATCGGCTGGAAATCCGTGCCGGGTCCCGGAGCGCCGCCCGCCAACCGGCTCGTCGTCTTCCACGGCAACGCCGGCTACGCGCTGCACCGCGAATACTACTTCGCCGGCTTCGGCGAGCTCGATGACGGCCGCACTTGGGAAGTCCTGATCTTTGAATATCCCGGCTACGGTGGCCGGCCCGGCAAGATCGGCGAATCGTCCTTCATCCAGGCCGGAGTGGAGGCGCTCGGTACCCTCGCCGCCGATCCGCGCCCGATCTATCTGCTCGGCGAATCGCTCGGCAGCGGCCTCGCCAGCGCCCTCGCCGCCCGCCATCCGCAACGTGTGGCCGGGGTCTTTTTCGTCACGCCGTTGGCCAGCCTGAGTGGCGTCGCCGCGCATCATTATCCATTTCTCCCCGTGCGCTTTCTCCTGCGCGACCAGTGGGACAACACCGCTGCCCTGCAGCGCTTCGGCGGACCCGTGGCGGTGCTCATCGCTGAAGAGGATGAAGTGGTCACCGCCGCGCAAGGCCTACGGCTCTTTGAAAGTTACACCGGTCCGAAGCGCCTCTGGACGCTGCGTGGCGCGCGCCACAACGAGATCGATTTCTCTCCCGCCGCCCCGTGGTGGCGCGAAGTATCCGATTTTCTACGGGCCGCTCCCGCGCCGCGCTTGTCGCCGCCCTGACGCCCGTTCACACTCCGCCCCGCATGCAGCACATCCGCGACATCTATCACGACGCCCGCGCCGCTGGTCGGCCGGTGCTCTCCGTCGAATTTTTCCCCACCAAGACGGAGGAAGGCGAACGGAACCTTTTTGAGAAAACCATCCCGGCCCTGCTCGCGATGGAACCCTCGTATTGCTCCGTGACCTACGGCGCCGGCGGCAGCACGCGCGACAAGACGCTCGGCCTCGTGGACCGCATCCAGCGCGAGCACCGCCTGCCGGCGATGATGCACCTGACCTGCGTGAATTCGACCGAGGAGGAACTGGGCCGCGTGCTCGACGACGCCCGTGCCCACGACATCCGGAACATTCTCGCCCTGCGCGGCGACCCGCCCAGCGGCGGTGATTTTGTGAAGACCGAAGGCGGCTTCGAATACTCGCGCGATCTGGTCGCCTTCATCCGCGGCAAGGACGGTTTCACCATCGGCACCGCCGGTTTTCCCGAGGGCCACATCGCCTGCAAAGCGGGCAAACTTCAGGACTGGGAGTATCTCGCGGAGAAAGTCCAGGCGGGCGCGGACTTCGTCGTCACCCAGCTATTTTTTGACAACGCCGACTTCTACGAATTCTACGATCACATGGTCGGCAAGCTCGGCGTTACTGTGCCGATCATCCCCGGCATCATGCCGATCCTCTCCGCCGGCCAGACGAAACGTTTTGTCGCGCTCTGCGGCGCGCAACTGCCCGCGCCCTTCCTGCGCCGGATCGAAGAACTCGCCGATGACGACGCGGCGGTGACCGCTTACGGCATCGAATACGCCACCGAACAATGCGCGTCGCTGCTCGAATACGGCGTCGCCGGCCTGCATTTCTACACGCTCAACAAATCGCACTCGACGCTCGCCGTCGCCCGCAATCTCGGCCTGCCCGCCGCATGAGCCTGCGCGTGTATGCCTACGCGAATTGCGACACCTGCCGGAAGGCGCTGAAGTTTCTCGCCGCGAAAAAGATCGCGCATGAAGTCATTGCGATCCGTGAACACCCGCCGACCGTCGCGGAACTCCGCGCGATGCTCGGTCATGTCGGCGGCGACCTGCGCAAACTCTTCAACACCTCCGGCCAGGACTACCGCGCGCTCGACCTGAAATCGCGCCTGCCGAAGATGAGCGAAGACGAAGCGCTCGCGCTCCTCGCGAGCCACGGCAACCTCGTCAAACGCCCCTTCGCCCTGACGCCGGAAACCGGCGTGGTCGGCTTCCGCGAGGAAGAGTGGGCGCGCTTCGCGTAGGGCAAATCCTCGGAGGGACACGCTCCCGCGTGTTCCCCATCATCGCCGAAACGCTTCGGACGCGCAGGAGCGCGTCCCTCCGGGGTAACGCGCCGCCACGCATTCCGGGGAGCGCGGGCCTCCGGCCCGTTGGTTTCGGCCTCCCGCCGAAACGAACTTTTTCCGGCGAGTCCTCGGGGTGCGGAGCTCTTGCCCCAGATGGACGTGGCAATGGAAAGTCCGTCCGCGCAGAATGCGCGGACCAACGGGCCGGAGGCCCGCGCTACCCGGAGTTCCGCCGCCGCAGATCCACGATCCACCATGGCAGATAGAGCACCGCAAACGCCGCGAGAGCGACCGCGTTGAACGTGGCGACGTAGAGCCAGGGGTGCGCCGGAAAAAGATCGAGCGACGACGGCGTGTCCGGCGGATGCGAGAGGAAACCGTAATTGTAGCCCGTCAGCGCATTCACCGTCAGCGCGCAGACCAAATACAACTCCGACCAAAGAAGGACCCGGATCAGCGAGGCGGGCGTGGGTCGCATCCGCTTCGCAAACACCAGGAACAAGACGCCGACGACGATCCCCGAGTGAACGGCGAAAAACGCGACCTGCCGCCACAGCGGCAACGTCGGATCAAGGTCGGGCGTGATTAATCCCTGGATCGTTCCGGCCAATCCCCAAAAGTACGCCACCTCAAAACACCACCGAGCCTGCCACCACAGCGCCACCGCCGTCGCGAGCAACGTCCAATCGCAGAGATGCATCGGCAGAACCGCGGCCAGCGGCGCGCGTTCAATCGCAAGCTTGAAAATCAACTCGCCGATCTCGAGGGCGAAGAGCAGTCCCGCGATGCTGCACGCCACGCCGCGGTCGAAATGCGCCGACTGCAGCCGCCGACTCGCCAGGCAGAACGCCACGGGCGCGAGGCAGGTGATCGCGAGGAAAACGAGATGGATCGTGGACACGGGCAATGCCCGAAGTGAGGAGAATTCCGCCTACGGTGTCGAGCCTGCGCGCGGCTGCACCTTGCTGCCTTCCGCGACGGCATCCGGCGCGTGGAGGATGACGCGCTGCCCTTCCTCCAGCCCGCCCCGCACCTCGGCGGCGACGCCGTTGTTGTGGGCGATCTCCACCTTCGCCGCGCGCGCTTTGCCGCCGTTGAAAAGGAACGCCATCCAGTCGCCGCCGCGGCGGAAGAGCGCGCCCGTCGGCACTTGCAGCACATTGTCGCCGTGCCAGGTCACGATGCGCGCTTCGACGCGGAAGCGGTCGCCGAGGACGGTGCCGGGCGGCAGGGGATCGACGAAATTGACGCGCACTTTCACCCGCTGTTCCTCGACACCGAGCGCGCTGACCTTGGTGTAGCCGCCGGGTTCGATCACCGTCACCTTGCCGCGCAACGGCGCGTCGCCGCCCCACTGCTCGATGCTCACGTCGGCGCCCGGTTGCACACCCACGGCGTCGCTGGAGAGTAGCTCGATTTCAGCTTCGAGATCAGTGTGATCACCGACTTCCATGATCTGCGTTCCGGCCCCGATCATGCGCGCGCTTTCCTCGTAAACATTGAGCACATAGCCATCGACGGGCGCGACGATCTTCAATGGGTCGATATTTTCCGTGAGCGGGGTCTGCACTTGATTGAGCGCGGCCTTGGACTGTGCGAGTTCGAACTCGGCCACTTGGAGCCCGAACTGCGCGGAGTTTAGTTCGCGGGTCAGGATCGAAACTTGGTTTTCCGCAGTGTCGAATTCCTTGGTTGCGATGGCCCCGCTCTTCTTCAGATCCTTGGCGCGCACCATTTCCTTTTGCGCGAGATCGAGTGCGGCGCGGGCGCGTTCGATCTGCGTCTCGCGCTGCATCCGTGAGGCTTCGGAAGCCTTCACGCGCGCCTCGGCTTCGGCCCGGGCGCGTGGATCGAGGAAACTGGCGGGCTGCGGCTGGACGGTCGCGAGCACGGTCTTGCCCGCCTCGATGCGATCACCCGCGCGGAGCGGCACGCGATTCAAATACCCCGCGACGGGCGGCGTGATCAGGTAGCGATGCCGGATGCGCGTTTTACCTTCCTCCAGCACGGTCATGGTGAGCGGCCCGCGGACGACCGTGCCGACTTCGACGGCGATCGGTTTTGGCAGCAGTGCCTTGACGAGCAGGAGCAGCAGCGCAGCTCCGATGACGGAGGGCAGGAATCGTCGCCAGGCGGCTTTCTGCCGCGCCGTCGGGCGTTTGGTGGTTGGGTTGGTGGACGTGGTTGGTTTCATCAGTCTCTAGCTTTGAGGACTCCGAGGAGATCGAGTTTCGCGAGGCTTCGGCTCACCACGGCGAAGGAAACGGCGGACGAACACAGCACTACGATGATCGCCATCGCGAAGCTGTGCGGCGTGAGCACCAGCGGCAGGCGCACGCTCTCGGTGCTCGCGGTATTCACGATGCTGGCGGCGAGTTGCGTGCCGATCAGCAGGCCGAAGGGGATTGCCACGACGGTCAGGATCGCCAACTCGCTGATCAGCACCGAAGCCACTTCGCGCTGGGTGAAGCCGATGACGCGGAGCGTGGCGAGGTCGCGGCTGCGTTCGCTCAGCGCGATGCGCGCACTGTTATAAACCACGCCGAACGAGACGATGATCGCGAACGTGTAGTAGATGCCGGTGATCATCCCGATCATCTCCGCGGTGCTCTTTTTGAAACTCGCGCGCACCGCTTCCTTGATCCCCACACCGGCCACGCGCGGCGCCTCTTTGACTTTCGCGAGGAAGTCGTCCCAGTAATTCATATCCACGGCGAGATAGGCGCCGCTGACCGTCCCGCCTTCGCGCATCAAACGGCGCAGCGCGTCGATTTCCATGTAAGCGCCGATGCCCGCGTAATCCGTGATCGTGCCCTGAATGGTTGCTTCCAGCGTGGGCCGGCGGCCTTCCTGCACTTCGAGGATGATGGAGTCGCCGACTTTGGCGCCGAGAATTTCCGCGAGTTTCGCCGACACCAGCAGACCGTTCGGCGGCAGTTCGACGACGCGCTCCTTGGCGTCGAGGAGTTGATTGAGATAGGCGTCGCGCGGCAACCCCGTGACGCTCAGCCGCCGCGACTGATGCCCGAAACGGAGCCGCGCGGGCACGCTGCGAAACGGCTCGGCGATCATCACGCCGGGCAGATTGCGGATGTCGTTCAGCGTGCTCGACGAGCCGGGTTCGATCAGACTCACGGTCACATTTTGCCGCTCGGCGACGTCCCACTGGATGGTCAGCAAGTAGTTGATCCCATCGCCCATCGCGCCGGGCACGATCGGGATGCCCGTCGCCAGCGCGAGACCGAACGCGGTGAAAAACGCCTGCCACGGCCGCCGCTCGAGATTGCGTAGCGCCATGCGGAACGTGGTGCTGACGAGTTGGGAGAGGCCGAGCTTTTCGAGCACCGATGGTGTGAAATCGGCCGGAGGTTCCGGGCGCATCGCTTCCGCGGGCGGAAGCATCACGGCCTGCCGCACCGCGCCGATCACGCCGAGAAAAGCCGAGCCCGCGCTGATCGCAAACGCGACGCCGAACATTGCCCAGTTGGGATGAAAGCGGAGCTCCGGGAACTTGAAGAACTGGTGGTAAACATTGACCACGCCATTGCCGAGCAGCATGCCCGCGGTGCCGCCGACGAGCGTTGCGATGGCCACGATGAAGATGGCGAATTTGAGGTAATGCACGCCGACTTCGAACGATGAATAACCGAACGCTTTAAGTTGCGCGATCTGCTCGCGCTGCAAGCGAATGAGCCGCGTGAGCACCGCGCTCGACATGAACGCCGCGATACTCAGAAACACCGCGGGGAACGCCACGGACAGCCCGCGCAGCACGCGCAGTTCGTCATCGAGGCGATTGGCCGAGGGGTGATCGCGCCGCCCGTACGCGACGAGCCCGCCGTAAGGCGCGAGCAGGCGGTCGAGTTCGGCCATCACGCTCGCCGCATCGCCGCCCGGTGCGACATCGACGACGACGTTGTTGAATGCGCCATCGAGTTCGAACGCCTTGGCGAGGTCGCGTTCGTTCATCCAGAAAACGCCGAAGCGGCGATTGTCCGGCAGTGTCTCGCCGGGTCGCGCTTCGAAGACGTATTCCGGAGAGAGCGCGATGCCGACGATCTTCAACCGCTGACGAGCGCCGTAAATGGTCGCGTCGATTTCATTTCCCGGCTGAAAGCCGTGCGCCGTGGCGAACGCCTCGCCGACAATCACTTCGTTCGATTTGCCCAGTTCCGGGTAACGCCCGCTGCGCAGATAAAGCAGGTGCAATTGCTGCGGACGATCGTCAGGCAGCGAGATCATCGTCGCGTCCGCCGGCTCCGCGAGGCCGGGCAGATCGAGCTTCGCCGAACCCGTGACGCGCGTCTCGACCGCGGCGACGCCCGCGATTTCCGCCAGCCGCGGCCGCAGCGAGTTCGGCGCGCGCTTCACATCGCAAAAAACATCGGCAAAGCGGTGCTGCGTGTAATAGGCGTCGCGCGTCGATTCCAGCGACAGGATGAGGCTGCGCGACATGATCATCATCGCCAACCCGCAGGCCATGACCATGCCGACGGCGACCATCTGGCCTTTCATCTTGCCGATGTCGCGGAGCAGCTTGAGATCGAGCGGGGAGATCATGGCGGAAATGACCAATGACCAATTTTCAATGACCAAGAGTGGCGCGCGGCGAAAGCTGTTTTCACTTGGGAGCCTGTTTGTCGCGGGCTTTGCGGATGATGGAGGCGAAGATCAGTTTTAGCTGCCGGGTTTCTTCCAGCAGCGCGGTCATCTTCTCGGATGTTACGGTCTGGCTTTCGACCAGCAATTCGAGCCAGTATTCCGTTTCGGAAAGCTCCCGCATCGAGTCGCCCATTTTGGCAATGAATTCGGCTTTCGACCGCGCTTCATCGGCTTCGCGATAATTCGCGCCGACCGATGTGCCGGAGCGCAAGACCTGCCGGCCGAGCACGCGCGCCACGTCCGATTTAGGTAGTTTGACGAACATCGTAATCACCCGCAGCGCAAAGACCTTCGTTCGGTCTTTCAGATCGAAATCAGATCCATTGGTCATTGCGTCATTGGTCGTTGGTCATTTCCTCGGTTACCACGCGAGCGAACGGACCGGGCGGCGGGCTTTGTTGACGCTGATGTCGATGATGTGCCCGTCGGAAAGATGAATGACGCGGTCGGCCATCTCGGCGATGACCGCGTTGTGCGTAATCACGACGGTGAGCGTGCCGAGCGTCTGGTTCACATGCTCGATGGCTTCGAGCACGGTGATGCCCGTCTTCACGTCGAGTGCGCCGGTCGGTTCGTCGCACAGCAGCACCTCGGGTCGCTTCGCGATGGCGCGCGCGATGGCCACGCGCTGCTGCTGACCGCCGGACATCTGCGACGGAAAATGATCCATACGATCGTCGAGCTCAACCAGCGCAAGCGCTTCTTCCGAGGTCATCGGATCGCGCGATATTTCCGTGATCAGCGCCACGTTCTCCCGCGCGGTGAGACTCGGGATCAGATTGTAAAACTGGAAGATGAAGCCGACGGCGTCGCGGCGGAATTGCGTGAGCTGTTTTTCATCCGCGCCCGCCAAATCGAGCCCGCGATAAGTCAGCGTGCCGTTCGTCGGCGTATCGAGTCCGCCGAGGATATTGAGCAGCGTGGATTTGCCGCTGCCCGACGCGCCGAGCAGCACGATCAACTCGCTGGGAAAAAGATCGAGGTCCACGCCATCGAGCGCGCGGATTTCCGTCTCCCCGCTCGGATAGATTTTCGTCAATCCGCGCGCGGAAAAGAGCGGCTCGCGATCCGGCTCCGTGGCCGGTGCCGGCACGGGCGGCGTCAGGACTGGGATTTCGGGCGGGGCAGTTTCCATTTGCTGATGAACCAATCGACGACGCGCAGCATCGTCTCCTCGGTGGGTGGGGACTGAATGCGATCGGGCGTGCCGGCGAAGAATCCGGACAACGCGTGGAAGAGAATCTCGGCGTCTTTCTTTGGCTCGGCGGACGGGAGCAAGCCGGCGCGGCGGCCTTCCTGCAGGATCGATTCCAGAATCATGAGCACGGTCTGCGTCATCATCGCCACGGTGTCGGGCGTGAGCCGCAGTACCGCGCGAGTCAGTTCGGCGACCGCAGGTTTTTCCCGGATTTCCTCCACGGTGCGAAAACGCACGCGCAGGAACTCCCGCAACTTTTCATCCGGAGCCAAAGGTTGCTGCAGGACGTTCTCATACTGGCTCTGCAACAGTAGCCGGTGCTCATCCACCCACGCGAGGATGAGAGCCTCTTTGTCGGGAAAGAATTGGTAGATCGTGCCGACCGCAATTTCCGCTTCGCGCGCGATGTCCTGCATCGTCGTCCCCTTGATCCCAAAACGCCCAAAGCGGCGTTTGGCCGCATCGAGAATGCGGGTGCGCTTGGAGTCTTTGCGGGCTTCGACGAGGGTGCTCATGAAGAAATGAATATTTGCGTCGGATATTCATTTCTCATCACGGTTGGCTTCCGTAAAGGAAAGTTTGTGTGCGCTCGCTTCCCATTTGTCGCGTGGGCTTCTTGGACTTGATTCATTCAAGCCCTCCAAACTCGCCCACGCAGAGCCGCGGTTATCCCAAATGGTCGCGGTTTACGCCCCGAGCGCTTCGATCAGGGCGCGGACTTCGGCCCGGATGGCTTCCTCGGTCGGGTCGTCGAGGGTGTCGGCGATGACGGCAAAGAGCGCGGCCCGGAAATCTTTGCGCAGGCGGCAGACATTCACCCGCACGGCGCCTTCGCTCACGCCGAGCGTGCGGGCGGTGGCGGCGTAATCTTCGCTGCCGCCGGCGTCGATGCCGAGGAAGCTGCGATACGGGGCGAGGGTGCCGGCCTTGCCGCGCTCGGCGAGCGCGGATTCGAGGCGGGCGACGGCGGCATTCATCGTGGCGAGCGCCCAGGCGCGATCGAATTCCCGTGCGGGATCCTGCGGGTCCGCGGGGTCGAGAGGCGAATTGCGGTCGTGTTGTTCGGCATCGAGGGAGACGTGGGGCACGGCGCCGCCGCGGGCGCTCGTCGCCACCCGGCGGTTCAGGTCGCGCAGATGATTGGAAAAAGCCGTGCAGAGAAAGGTGCGGAGTTTTCCACGCTGCGGATCGGCGATGCCAAAGCGCTCGCGGCGCAGGAATTCGGCCAGAAAAGACTGCGTGGCGTCATCGGCATCCGCCGGGGAAAAGCCCGCGCGGCAGGCGAAGGCGTGGAGGGGCTGCCAGTAGAGGCGGCAGAGTTCATCGAGCGCGGCGCGGGCCGCGGGCGCGTCCGCCTGGGTGGCCCGGGAGACGAGGCTCCAGCGCGTGGGTTGGAAACGCTGGCCGCTGCTCATGGAGCGGATGGGCGCACGAGCACGATGCGGAAGCCCGAGGTGAAGGCGCGCATGGAGCGCGGGTGCGTGCGGCGTTTGCCCGCGTCGAGCGACGAGGCGGCGGAATCCCACCAGTTCGCGCCGCGCATCTGCGCTCGGCCCGGATCGTCGCTGTGCAGCCATTCGGAGACGTTGGCACCGAGGTCGTGGAGGCCATGCGCGTTGGGGGGATAGGCCCCCACGGGGGCGGTGAAGCGATGCGCATCGCGCCGGCCCGCGATGACGGGATACCGGGCAAACCGCTCATCCTCGCGCAATTCTTCGCCGGCAAAATTACCCGCTTCCGGCGGCGGTGGAAACGGCCCGCGCCAGATGAAAATTCCCGCCGGGTCATGCACATCGATGGCCAATCCCGCGGCGATGCTCCATTCCGCATCGGTCGGCAGCCGGTAAAAATCGGCCGCGCCGATCCGCCGGGATTTCCGTTCGTGTTCCGTCAGCCATTCGCAAAACGCGGTTGCATCAAGTTGGGAGACGCCGACCACGGGATGCATCGCCGTCTGCGGAAATCCCGGGTCGCCCCACGAGAGCGGGGCCGTCTGCCAGCCCTCGGGGGTGCCATCGTAATTGACGTAGATCGAGTCGCCCGGCCACACTTGCGCAGTTTTCGCAAACGCCTCGAAATCCTGCACCCGCGTTTGCTGGGCCGCGAAGAAAACGCCCGGCGTGCCGGCCGGCACCAGGCGCAGGCCGAGACTGTTCACGAAGGGTTCGGGCGCGGGTGGGAGCGCGGGCCGCGGCGGCGCGGGCGCACGCCAGACGAAGACCGCGACGCCTCCCAGCGCCGCGGCGATGAGCACCGCGGCGAGCCACGGGAGGCGCGGGCGTCTCCTCCGATCGCACACCGCCAGTTCCGCGCTCATTTCGCGCATGCCCGCGTAGCGGCGGCCCGGTTCGCTTTGCAGGGCGCGCGTCACCACGCGATCGAGCGCCCTGGCGGCGGGGACGAGTTGCGCGAGCGGTCGGAAGACGCCGCGCGGGAGTTGGCCGGTGAGCAGTTCGTAGAGCATCACGCCGACGCTGAAAATGTCCGCGCGATGATCCACCGCCGCGGCCGGCCGCATCTGCTCGGGCGCGACGTATTCCGGCGTGCCGAGGAGCGCTCCCGTGACGGTCAGCGCGGTGCGTGGCTCGTCGCCGGCGAGTTGCGCGATGCCGAAGTCGGTCACTTTCACCCGGCCCTGCGTATCGAGGAGAATGTTGCCCGGCTTGATGTCGCGATGGACCACGCCTTGGCCGTGCGCGAATTCCAGCGCCTCGCAGACCTGCCGCACGACGGCCAGCGCTTCGTCCGGCGGCACCGGCCCGGCGTGCAATCGCGCGGCGAGGTCGGAGCCAGCGACGTATTCCATGACCATGAAGTAGTGCCCGTCATCCGCCTGCCCGAAATCATGCACCGCCACGATGTGCGGATGGCTGAGCCGGGCCAGCGCGGTGGCTTCGCGGCGGAAGCGCTCGGCAAAATCCTCGTGCACGCCGAGCTCGAACGGCAGCAGCTTGATGGCAACGAGCCGGTCGAGCGACTTCTGCCGCGCGCGATAGACCGCGCCCATCCCGCCGCGCCCGAGCAGGGCCTCGATTTCATACGCCGGAAAAAGCGGGGCGAGCGCCTCCGGGCTCGGCGGAACCCACGCGCCCGCCGGACCGTCGCCGGTCAGCGCGGCTGCGAAGGCACTGCGGACCTGCGCAACGCGATAGTCGGAATCAGGCATGGCAGCACAGGCGGTTCATGGCTCCCGAAGTTCCCGCACTGCCCGTGAAAATCCAATCGCGAATCGAGAATGCATTCGTGTCCTTGCGGTAAATTTTCCACGACGGCTGAAACGAGCGCCGACGGAATTGCGTAGCGCTTTCCAATGCCGGCGGACTGGCGACGGTGGCCTTGGAATCGCATGAAGCGGGCGCCGGTTCCCTGCGGCTGCGCGACTCGGTGGGTCTCACGACGGTGGAAGCGCTCGCCGCCACGGCCGCCGGAGAGGGTGCGCTGATCAGTCTGCGCAATGGCTTTGGTCGCAGGACGTTGACGGCCGACGCCGATGCCAGCGGGCGCGCGGGTTCGCTCGGCGTTTACAACGGCAACGAACTGCTGACCGTGCTGATCGACGGCGACGAAGGCAGCGGCATCGGCGGGGTCATCCAGGTCTTCAACGATG
>JBBQIZ010000053.1:0-24517 GCA_038325425.1 Chthoniobacterales bacterium | reverse complement strand
AGGCGAAAAAGAGCGTGTCCAGATTTTCACGGGCATCGTCATTGGCCGGAAGGGCCGGGACATCAATTCCACTTTCACCGTCCGCCGCATCAGCTACGGAGAAGGTGTGGAGCGTGTTTTCCCCGTGCACTCGCCGCGTATCGCCAAAGTGGAGGTCGAAACCGCCGGCACAGCGCGCCGCGCGAAGTTGAACTATCTCCGCAACCGCAAGGGCAAGAGCGCCATGGCGGTTCGTGAAAAGACGACCGCTTAATCCGCGGGTTGCATCGCCGGTGCCGGCGCGGAACTGCAGTCTCAATCCGGAGCGCGCTTTGCACGCTCAGGGCTGGCGTTTGGTCGCTGGAATCGACGAAGCGGGCCGGGGTCCGCTGGCCGGCCCCGTGGTGGCCGCGGCCGTCATCGTCCCGTGTGATTTCACTCACGCCGCGCTCGATGACTCCAAGAAGCTGACCGCGCCGCATCGCGACGAGATCTACGGCGAACTCATCACCGACGTCCGTGTACAGTGGGCGGTGGCGGTGGTGGAGAGTGAGGAGATCGACCGACTGAATATCCTGCGCGCCACTCACGAAGCGATGCGTCGGGCGTTGACCGCCCTAACCACACCGCCGGATCACGCGCTGGTCGATGGCCGACCGGTCCATCCCTTTCCCATTCCCCAGACGGCTCTGGTCGGAGGCGACGGGCTTAGTTTCAGTATCGCCGCGGCGAGTGTGATTGCCAAAGTCACACGAGACCGCCTGATGGTGGCGATGGATGTGCAGCATCCGGGATATGAATTCGCGCGGCATAAAGGCTATGGCACAGCGCTGCATCTTGCTAGACTCCAAGCGCATGGGCCTTGTCCGATACATCGCCGGTCTTTTTTCCCCGTCCAGCAGGCGTGCCGCTGACGACGGGTCCAATCCCGACCATTGGCTCGGCCGGGAAGGGGAGCGACTAGCGGCTCGCTATCTCCGCAGGCAGCAATACCGGATCCTCTATCGCAACTTTCGCGCACCCCACGGGGGCGAGGTGGATATCGTTTGCCGCGACAAGACCTGCGAGACGCTGGTGTTTGTCGAGGTGAAGACGCGGCGCAGCCTGGCCTTTGGAGCGCCGGGCGAAGCAGTGACCCGGGACAAACAGAGACTTATCGCCCGCGGAGCGCTCGCCTGGTTGCGGTTGCTCGACAACCCCGAGATTCCCTTTCGCTTCGACATTGTGGAGATCGTCTTTGATCGGGACAAACCGTCCTTTCACCTCATCAAAGACGCCTTCAAACTGCCGGAACCTTACATCTATTAAACAAACGAAGGGGACGCCATCAACGACGGCGTCCCCTGGATTTGGCGGGTGGGATTTTGACTTAGCTGGCGATCTTGTAGTGCGCGGCGGCGACCTTCTTCACCTTTGGATAATTTTTGCCGGTGGTGACAAACCAGACGGAAACGTTCCGGTAGTTGGCGCCAATCTGTTCCGCCAGTTCCTTGATCTTCAGTCCCTTGTCACCGGCCGCTTCGAGGGCGCCGATGATATTGCTGGAAAGTAGACCACGCTTTGAACCTTTGGGCTGCTTGTCTCCGCGGCTCTTGCTTTTCGGAGCGTTCTTCGCGGGGGACGCAGCCTTCGGAGCCGACGCTCCTTCTTTCATGCGATAATGCCCGCCGGAAACCTTCGTCAGGCCGGGAATGTTCTTTCCGGTGCTATGAAACCAAGCATGGACATTAGCTGCTTTGGTGCCCAGCGCGGCTGCCAATTCGGTGACCCGCACGCCTGCATCGCCGGCGCTGGAGAGCGCGGCCAGGATCTGCTCCTTCAATGCGCCGCGCTTGCTGCGGCCGTTGCCCGGACCCGCGGGTTTCGAGACAGGCTTGGCTGGAGCTTTGGCAGGACCGGCGGCACCTTCATCGAAAAGCTGGTCCTTGAGAGTCGCTAGTTGCTGTTGGAGCGCATCGAGTTGCTCTTGCAACACGGCGCGTTTCTCCTCGAGACCGAGCATGGTCTTGAGGCGTTCAATACGGGGATTGAGATTAGACATGACCACACTTTTCGCCGCATACTAGGCAACGGCAAGTGGAAAACTAGTGGCGAAGTCCGACCGGCGCTCTTTTTAGCTCGTTTACCAAAAGGATCGTGACAGCCTTCAGCGCTTTCCCTCGTGGATCTTGGGGGGAGAACACGACAAGAGGCAGATCGCCAAGGCGTCTTAGTTTCGCTTCTGCTGCGCAAGTGTGAACCAGTCCGGACCGCTCGGCGCGCTTGGGCGGGGAGCACTGCCGCCGGTGTTCTGATCCTGAAATTTCCGCACATCGCGGTCCGTACCGGCACCTTTCGGGCGGGCGTCGCGCGGGGTGAGATCGACCTTCGTCTTGAGCGAGAGCGCGATGCGTTTCCGCGCCATGTCCACTTCCATAACCGTCGCCTGGACGCGCTGGCCGACCTTGAGAACGTCCGCGGGATTTTTCACGAAGTCATCGCTCATCTGGCTGATGTGGACGAGGCCGTCCTGATGGACGCCGATGTCCACGAACGCGCCGAACGCGGTGACGTTGGTGACGATTCCGGGGAGCTTTAGGCCCGGCTGGAGATCTTCCATTTTCTCCACGCCGTCGGCGAAACTGAAGGCCTCGAATTGCTGGCGCGGGTCTCGACCCGGCTTGGAGAGCTCGGCAAGGATGTCCTTCAGGGTGGGCAGGCCGACTTCGGCGGTGACGTAATTCTCGGGACGAATCTTTGCGCGCTTCGTGCCGTCGCGGAGTAGATCGAGCACCGTACAGCCGAGATCGGTGGCCATTTTATCGACGAGTTCGTAGCGCTCAGGATGCACGGCGCTGGCGTCGAGCGGATGTTCGCCATCGCGGATACGGAGGAAGCCGGCGGCCTGCTCAAAGCCTTTCGGACCGAGGCCGGTGACTTTCGCCAGTTCCTTGCGCGAATTGAAGGGGCCATGCTCATCGCGGTGCGCAACGATGTTGGCGGCGACCCGGGCGTTCAGCCCGGAAACGTAGGTGAGCAGATGTTTGGAGGCGGTATTGAGTTCGACGCCGACGTTGTTGACGCAGCTCACCACCACATCGTCGAGGGTGCGCTTGAGGGCGCTCTGGTCCACGTCGTGTTGATACTGACCGACGCCGATGGACTTGGGATCGAGCTTCACCAATTCAGCGAGCGGATCCATGAGCCGACGACCGATCGAGACGGCGCCGCGCACGGTCACGTCCTTGTCGGGAAATTCCTCACGGGCTACATCGCTCGCGGAGTAAATCGAAGCGCCGCTTTCGCTGACCATGACCACGGAGATGCTCGCGGGCAGGCCGAGTTTGCGGATGAAGGTCTCCGTCTCGCGCGATGCGGTGCCGTTGCCGATGGCGATGGCCTCGACTTTGAACTTTGTGACGATGCCCTTGATCATCGCCTCCGCCTCGGCGAGGTCGCGCGCACCTTTCTCCGGATAGACCACGTCGTTCGCGAGCAGCTTTCCCTGGCGATCGAGCAAGACCACTTTGCAGCCGGTGCGGAAGCCGGGATCGATGCCGAGCGTGACCTTCTGGCCGAGGGGCGAGGCGAGGAGGAGTTCGCGGAGGTTGTCGGCGAAAACGCGGATCGCTTCCTCGTCAGCGCGCTTTTTGAAGAAGGTGCGTGCCTCACCTTCCATCGCGAAACCGAGCAGACGCTTGAAGCAATCCTGCACGGCGAGTTTCACCTGCTCGGACGCGGGCGATTTGCCTTTGACGAACAGGCGCTCCAGGAGACTCACCGCTTCGATTTCGTCGGGCACGAGACGGGAAAAAAGGAAACCTTCCGACTCACCGCGACGAATCGCGAGGATGCGGTGCGACGGCGCTTTTTCCGCCGGTTCACTCCAGTCGAAGTAATCTTTGAACTTCGCGCCTTCCTCTTCTTTGCCGCTGATCACCCGCGATTTGATCACGCCTTTGGTGAGGTAAAGATTCCGCAACTGCGCGCGTGCCGTGGCGTCGTCGTTGAAACGTTCGGCGAGGATATCCCGCGCGCCGGCGAGCGCGGCGGCCACATCGGGCACGCTGTATTTCTTCGCGTCGATCTCGATTTCCGGGCCGACGAACGGCACTGCGGCGGCCTGCGGATCGGTCGTCGCGTCCTGCGCCCAGAGGATCTCCGCGAGCGGTACCAGCCCGAGATCCCGCGCCACCGTGGCTTTGGTTTTTTTCTTCGGACGGAAGGGGAGATAGATATCCTCGAGCGTGGTGATTGACTCCGCCGCCGCGATCTTCGCGGCCAAAACTTCGGTCAGCAGTTTGCGCTCTTCGAGCGACTTCACGATGGCTTCGCGGCGCTTGTCGAGTTCCTCGAGTTGCTCCAGCCGATCGCGAATGGCGGTGATCTGCACTTCGTCGAGTTCGCCCGTCTTTTCCTTTCGATAGCGGGCGATGAAAGGCACGGTCGCGCCTTCCTCCAGCAGCACCGCGGTGGCGGCGACCTGGCGGGGTTGGAGCTTCAGTTCGGTGACGATTTTGGCGAGATGATTTTCGATCATGGCGGAATAGGGAGGGCGATGATGTGGCGCACGAATGCTGAGTCAATCGCCGCTGTCGGAGAAAATTTCCGCCTCCCCGGGAAGGATTCGTTGACAGCCCGGATTCCTTTGCGCCAGCCGGGTGCGACGATTCGCTTTGCGCGGCGTCCCGGGTCTGACACTTCTAAGAAGTGTCCGCTCGCGAGCATCATTGAACATTCCCCCTTTTATGAAATACCTCTGCTGCCGTGGCGCACTGGCGCTCGAATTCATCGCTTGCGCCAGCGTCGCGTTGCTCGCGTGGCCCGCATCGCTGAGCGCCGCGGAGTCCCGCTGGGCAGCCTGGAGCGAGCCTGCATTTCCATTTTTTTCGTCGTCGCTCGATTTACGTCCGGTGGTCGCCGAAGCCGTGCCGGTGAACGTTTCCCCGCGCGGTCTGGTGCTGAAGTTGGACCGCAATTGCCGGGTATTTTTCGACACGGACTTGCTGCGCGTCGCGGCGGTCTGGACGGGCGAAGGCGTGACCGCGGACGCGCTGGCGCAACTCTCGTATCAAAACGGAAATATCAAGACGGTCGGCGGCCAGACGCGGCTGCCGAAGGCCGACGGTCCGGTGTGGCTGTCCAACGGCATCTATCCCGGCTGGCAGACCACCGCGGCGATCTCGTTGGATGATCCGCGGGAGCCGCAGCCGAGTGCGGACGAACCGGGTCGCGGTCCGCTGCCGGCCGCGGCGGGGCAATTCCGCGCGGTGCGATTGGTCGGGCAGAATGTGGTGCTCGAATACACGGTCGCGGGCGCGCTGGTGCAGGAATGGATGACCGCCACAGCCGGCGAGGCGGGGCCGGTGCTGCAGCGGGATTTCCAAGTGGCACCTTCCGGGCAGGCTCTGGCAGTGGTGCTGGGGAGCGAACCGTCCAGAGGCGGGGCGCAGCGGGTATCGTTTTCGGTGACCAGCGTGCCGCCGGGCGCTGCGGTGCTCGCGGAGGAACGGGGCGTGCATGTCGTGCGCCTGGCGGCCCACGAAGCATCCGTTCGATTCGCAGTCGCGATGACGCGCGGCTCAATCGCGCCGCCGCCGCGGCTCGACTCTCGTCCGCCCGACGCTCCGAGCGCGGCACGCTGGCCGCAGGAAGTGGTGACCAAAGCTGTTCTTGCGAAGGGCCCTGGTGCCTATGTGGTGGACGACATTCCGCTGCCGCTCGACAACCCGTGGCAGCGCAATCTGCGCCTTTGCGACATCGCCTTTTTCAAGGATGGAACGGCCGCCGTGGTGACGCTCGATGGGGATGTCTGGATGATTCGCGGGCTGCGGGAGAATCTCGGCGAAGTCCGCTGGAAGCGCTTCGCGTCCGGGCTGCATGAACCGGCCAGTTTGGCGATTCGCGAGGAGCAACTTTACGTTTTTGATCGCAACGGCATCTGGCGACTGCGCGATACCAACGGCGACCGCGAAGCTGATGTGCATGAACTTTTCTCGAACGTCTTTCCGCAGTCTGCGGAGAGCCGGGAGTTTACCAATTCGCTCAAGGTCGCGCCGGACGGTTCGTTCGTCATTGCGAAAGGCGGGCAGCAGGCTTCGACGATTAGCAAATACAACGGGAGCGTCCTCCGCATCGCGCCGGATGGGCAGAGTTATACCGTGCTCGGCGTCGGCTTTCGCCAGCCGTTTGCCGGCGTGCATCCGCGCACGGGGATGGTCACGGCGAGCGATCAGGAAGGGCAATATACGCCGACGACGCCCCTGCATCTGGTGAAGGACGGAGCCTTTCACGGCTACCTCAGTGAGCTGCTGCCGAAGGAGAAATATCCGGCGCCGATTGCCGATCCAATGACTTGGATTCCGCACCAGATCAATCCTTCGGGAGCTTCGCAAGTGTGGCTGACGAATGCGCGGATGGGGCCGCTGAACGAGGCGCTGATCCACATCGGATTCAACCGCCCGGAGCTGTTTCGCGTGTTACTGAATGAGCGCACGGCCAAGCCGCAAGCGGCCGTGGTCAGCGTGGTACGCGACTTCGACGTGCCGGCCCTGAACGCCGCGGTCAACCCGGCGGATGGCTGGCTTTACGTCACCGGATTCCAAGTAATCGGGTGGGGAACGACGGCCAAACGGCAGAGCGGCCTGGTCCGCGTGCGTTACACCGGCGCAGCCAGCCCGTTGCCGCGGGAGGTGGTGCCGATGGACAAAGGGGTGCTGCTGCGCTTCGACGTGGCGCTCGATCCGAAAAAGGCGGCCGACCCGACGAGTTATTCGCTCGAGAGTTGGGGATACCGGCGCACCGCGAAATATGGTTCGCCGCATCTCAAGGCGGATGGCACGCCGGGTCAGGACTGGATCACGCCGAGCAGCGCCTATCTCGGGAAGGATGGGAAGAGCGTCTTCGTCGGGGTGCCGGAGATGAAGGCGGTGATGCAGATGCGCATCGGGTGGGCGCTGGCTACGTCGGCGGGCGAGAAGGTCGAGGAGAACGCCTATTTTACGCCCTACGAATTGGTGAAGTTCGATCCGGTGGCGGAGGGCTTTGGGGACATCGCGGTCGATCTCACGCCACGCCCTTCGGTCGCGCAAATTTCCACGCCCGCGAGCATCGATGAGGGGCGGCGGATCTACCAACTCATGGGCTGCATGGCCTGCCATGCGACCGACGAATCGGTGCAGCCAAAGATCGGGCCGAGTTGGAAGGGGCTGTTCGGCACGACGCGCGATTTGGCCAAAGGGCCGAAGCGCGTGGTTGATGAAGCGTATCTGCGGCAGT
The DNA here is from genome assembly GCA_038325425.1 of Chthoniobacterales bacterium. Taxonomy (GTDB): domain Bacteria; phylum Verrucomicrobiota; class Verrucomicrobiia; order Chthoniobacterales; family Chthoniobacteraceae; genus Chthoniobacter. The sequence goes on along the minus strand of JBBQIZ010000053.1, from coordinate 17,281 downwards.
CGATCCTCGATCCGGGGGCGGAAATCGTGAAAGGCTACGAGAAGGTGGAGGCTGGGATGCCGGTCTATGCGGGCGTGCTGAATGAGGCGCAGATCGAGTCGCTGATCCTATTCATCAAAAGTCTGCAGTGAGGATTGCCGGGGATTTTCCCCCGGTAGCGCGGTCGCGAAAAAATCAGCTGCGCTGTTTCGAGAGCCTCCACCTGGATCGGCGATCCCGGATTCTGAGCAGGGCAAAAAACATCCGCCAGGTATCCCGCAGCATGGACACCTTGCTCCCGGCCACATCGGACCAATCGATCGGCACCTCTTCGATGGGGAAGTCGGAATCGAGGAGAGCGCAGGTTAATTCCACGTCGAAGGCAAAGCCCGTTTCGGCGAGATGCGGCTCGATCGCAGTAAAAGCGCGGTTGCTGATGACCTTAAAACCGCACTGGCTGTCATAGACCCGCGGGTCGATCAGCCGTCCCACCATCGTGGCGAAGATCCGGCCGACGAGATGGCGGCTCCCGCTGCGTTCGACGGTTCGTCCCAGCATTTTTACCCGCGAGGCGAAGATGCAGGTGGCTGCGGCCTCACGGGCAGAAATCAGCGCGAAGATTCGACTGACCTCCGAGGGCGCGATCGCGCCATCAGCATCCACGAAGGCGAGCCAGGGCAGGCTCGAACGGTGGCGCCAGCCGGCTAGGATCGCCGCACCTTTGCCGAGGTTTTTTGCAAGGAGAAGGGGTTCGAGAATGCTCGCGAAGCGCTCTCGCAGCAGCCGCACCGCCCGCAGCAGTCGTTCGCGCTCCGACGTCCGCGACCCATCATCCACGATCAGGATCTCCGCGCGAAAAGGCTGCCGGGCCAGTTCCGTCGCCAACGCTTCCAGGAAAGGTGGCAACCTTGCACTTTCCTCGAAAGCAGGGATCACTACTAAAAAGGCATGGGAGTCGGGAGCGGTGCTCAACGGGAAGAACTGGGCGCTAAGGGCATGGCGGAGCGGTGGAAGGTGCCGCCATCGGACACTGACTGTTCACCACGCGTCGACAATTCTTTCCAATGAACTGCTTCGATTTCCCCGGTAGCGCGGACGCGAATCGCGTTTAAACTCCGGCGCAAAAGAGATCCATGATCACGAATCCTCCGACCGATTTTAGCCTGCAGGGCGAATTTGCGGGTTTCGTCCGCACTCCGGCCGGGAAAAAGCGGATGGTGCTGCGCGTCCATGGGGAGGATGTTTTCCTGAAGGTGCAACGCGAGCTGCGCGCAGATTTGTCCGGCCGGTTCCCGCGCGGAATCACCGTGGAAGTCGCCGGGGTGGTGCGCACGGAGCTATTTACCGGTGAAACGAAACGGGTCGTCACGCAGGTGCGGCCGCTCGCCACGGGCACCCCGGCCCATCCTTGCACGATCAAAATATGCGGCAAAAAGAACTGCTGGAAGCAGGGCGGGAGGGAATTGTGGCGCGCCTTTGAAGCGGAGGTTGCGGCGCAAGGACTGGGCGAATCCGTGCGGCTCAAGGCGGTCGGCTGTCTCGATGAGTGCAAGCACGCGCCGAACATGGAGTGTCACGGCCACATTTACCGGCACTGTTCGCCCGCGCAGGCCCCGGCGTTTCTGGCGACCATCGCTCCGCATCCGGAGAGGCCAGTCTGAGCGAATCCCTGCTCGCAACTCCCGCGCTCCGTGCTATCCTCCCCAGCAGAATTTACCACTGAAACAACTCCCAAATTTTATGAGCTCTACCGTCGCAAAACCGACCACCACCGCCCGCAAAGACACCCGCATCATTGACGGGCTCAACCTCGTTCTCGCTGATTCCTACGCGCTCATGGCCCTGACGCATCTGGCGCATTGGAACGTCGAAGGCCCGGATTTCTTCCAATTGCACAAGGCCTTCCAGAGTCAGTACGAAGAGCTGTTCGAGGCGGTGGACGAACTCGCCGAGCGGGTGCGAGCGCTGGATGCCTACGCCATCGGCGGTCTCGGCACGATGGCCAAGGTCGCACAGATGGAAGAGTTCAAAGCGCCGACGCCCCAGAAAGATTACGTCGCCGCGCTGATCGTCGCGCATGAAAAGGTCATCGATGACGCGACGCGGACGCGGGATATTTCCGGCGAAGCGGGTGATCTCGAATCGCAGGATTTGCTGATCGGGCGGATCGCGTCGCACCAGAAAACGCTCTGGATGCTGAAAAGCTATTTGAAGAACTGAGCGAGTGCCGTCGTTGAACCCACCCGCCTGTCCCACTCCTGCTGAGAGTCGTTGCACGCCGGTGCGCTGCCGGGAGCGCTGTGCGCTGGAGGTCATCGACGAGTTGCTCAGCCACACGAGCGCGGTGACGGGCGAGGAAGCCGATCTGCTGCTCGATCTGCGCTGGCAATTGCGGCGGGGCAGTGATGCCGAGGGCGTGATGCGTCTTTTTTGCGATCTCCGGGTGCGCATGGAACAAAGGCACTACCTCGCGTTTTTCCGACTCCGTCGCTGGCTGGAAAATCATCTGGTCGCGTTGATTCAGATCTGTCCCGCAGCCGAGCCCTATCCAGTACCGGTCACGCTCAAGCACTACTGCGTCGAGGCGATCCGCCGAGTGTGTCTTTGCACAGCGATGAGCAACGGCACCGTGCTGCTCGCGCCGCGCCTGCGCTTCTCGTTTCATCAAATTCCACCCCACGTGCTCCTCGAGACTCGGGAGTTGGCAGAGTCCGCGGCGGATTAAGCCACGTGGCGCAGGGCGTCGATCGGATTCATCGCCGCGGCGCGGCGTGCCGGATACAGCCCAAAGAGCACGCCGATCGCCACGGAGATTCCGAAGGCCAGCGGCAGGGACCAAGGGACGATGATCGGCACCATCGTCCGCACGACATCGGGCAGAGCGGCCATCGCCTTGGGGAAGGCGCCGAGCAGGAGCTTCATCGCCAGGGCAAAGATCGGGGTACAGGCCAGGCCGCCGAGCATGCCAGTGAACCCGCCCGTGACGGAGAGGACGACCGTCTCCACGAGGAACTGTTGCGTGATGTCTTGCTGGCGGGCGCCGATCGCGCGCCGGATACCAATTTCCCGGGTTCGCTCGGTGACCGTGGCGAGCATGATATTCATGATGCCGATGCCTCCGACGAGGAGAGAGATTGCCGCGACGAGGCCCATCATGGCGATGAACATGAGCCGGGTGTTGCGGGCCTGTTCGAGCAGTTCGAGCGGGACGGCGATCATGTAATCCTCCCGCGCGTGCGTGCGGGCGAGCGTGCGGCGCACGATCTCCGCGGTGTCGAGCACGTCCTTCTGATCGCGAAGCGAAAGCGTGACCTGCGTAGCGATCGGGATGCCGTCTTCGGTGCGGGAATAAAAATCGTGAAAGAGCGCCCACATCGTGCTCATCGGGATGTAAACGTCGCGGTTGAACTCCTGCTTTGCGCGGGCGCCGGGAATGGCCTCGACGGCGCCGCGCTTTTTCATAACGCCGACCACGCGGAAATAATCCGCGCCCACGTGGATCGCGCGCCCGATCGGGTCGACAAAGCCGAAGATTTCCTCGGCGAGTTCCGGGGCGAGCACGCAAACCTTGGCCTTTTGCCGGATCTCAATCGGCGTGACGAAATGGCCGCGCGCGACTTCCAGGCGGTTCAACGCTAGATATTCCGGCGTGCAACCGACCAGCCGCCCGTAAGCTTGTTTCGTCCCGTAGCCGAAGATTCGCCGGGGCAATTCGCGCACCGGAATCGCGCGGGCGATGCTCGGGATCGTGGCGATCAGAGCCTCGTAGTCTTCCTGCGTGACGCCATAGGCGCTGATGCGCGCGGCACCTTGCTGCGGCGGTGGCTGGCTGCTGGTGAGAATGATGTTGTTGGCACCGAGTTCGGCGATTTGCTCCTGCGCTTTGGCGCTGATCCCTTCGCCGATGGCGAGTAGCCAGATGACGCTGGCCACGCCGATGAAAATGCCGAGCACGGTGAGCAGCGAACGCAACGGATGCAGGAGCAGGCTTTTCACGCCGAGCTGCGCGGTGCGCAGCATGAGGCGGAGCGCGGAGGAAAAGCCGAGCCGCACGCTGTCCGGGGGATGCGCCGGGGCATCGTCCGGATACTCGACGGGGCGCAACCGGGTGTCGGATTGCACCGCTCCGTCGAAAAGCCGCACGATGCGCCGCGCGTGCTGCGCGACGTCTTCTTCGTGCGTCACCAGAACGATCGTTTTGCCGTCCCGATTGAGCCGGTCGAGCAACGTCAGAATTTCCTGCGTGGTGACGGAATCGAGGTTGCCCGTCGGTTCGTCGGCGAGGATGTAGCGCGGGTTGTTGGCGAGGCTGCGGGCGATGCCGGCGCGCTGTTGCTGACCGCCGGAGAGCTGTTGGGGTCGATGGCCGAGACGATGGCCGAGGCCGACGAGTTCCGCGAGTTCACGACATCGTTCGCGGCTCTCCGGCGTGATGTGGCCTTGATAGTAGAGTGGCGCCTCGATGTTCTCCAGGACCGTGAGCTGCGGCACGAGGTTGTAGGCCTGAAAAACGAAGCCAATGCGCGAGGCGCGGATCGCGGCGAGGCGGTCGTCGTCAAGCTGCGCGACATCGTCCTCGCCGAGAAAAAAACTCCCGCCCGTCGGATGATCGAGGCAGCCGAGGAGATTGAGCAGCGTGCTTTTTCCGGAGCCCGACGGCCCCATGATCGCGATGTAGTCGCCCTCCGGGACATCGAGATCGATGCCCTTGAGCACCGGCACGAATTCGTCACCGAGTTGGTATGCTTTGCGGAGGCCTTGCAGCCGGATCGCCGACTTCATCGGCGCGCGGAGAGGACCATGCGACTACGGCGTGGCGCTGACCGAACCGCGGGCCGTGGCCACGATTTTGGTCGGGATTTCCGGGGCCTCATTCTTCTCTGACGAAGGCTCGAACGAGACGTAACTCTCGTAGTTTTGCGGCGCGAGGACGACTTGATCGCCGGGTTCCACGCCGTCGTGAATGACCACCACTTGGTCGTTCGCCTGGCCGACGGTGACCTCGCGCGCGGCGAACGTCCCATGTTCCTCGACGAGGCAGAAGTAACGATCGCCACGCTCGAGCACCGCCTGAATGGGCACTTGGGTGGCTTCCTCCAGCTTCTCAACTTCGATCGAAGACTGCGCCGTCATCCCGGAGCGCACGCCGGGCGGCGGATCGATGATGTCGATCGCAGCCGCGTATTCTTTCATCGTGCTGTACGCCTGCGTCGCGGGCAGGGGATATTCACTGACCTCGCGGACCCGGCCGGTTAGCTCGACCTCGGGAAAGGCGTCGAGGCGGATGCGGGTCAGCATGCCGCTTTTGACGCGATCAATGCGCGATTCGTTAACCCGCGCGGTCACTTGCATGCGCTTCGGATCCGGCAGGCGGATGAGGATTTGGCGCTCGCGCACCAGCTTGCCTTCAGCGATGAGCGGCTCCCCGGAGGCCGGATTGGCGTAAACCACCTGGCCGGAAGTCGGCGCGGAGATGATGCAGTGGGCGAGCTGGCTCTCGAGCGTCTTCAGGCGGTCGAGATCGAGCTTGTGGCTGTTTTCCCGCGAACCCATCCGGGCCTCGGAGGTTTCCACATCGGCGCGCAGTTTGTTCAAGGTCTTCAGCTTGGTGTAGCGGTGCAGGACTTCGAGTTTGGTCTGAGCGCTCTTCAATTCGTTGCGCGCTTTTTCCACGGCGAATCGGTCGGCTTCGAGTTGCACTTCGGTGACGTAACCGCGCGCCGCGAGTTTCTCGCTGTAACGCAGATATTCCTGGGCGCGGCGGAGGTTTTCCTTAGCCACAAATTCGTCGCCCTGGAGCGCCCCTTCCTCCTGCCGAAAAGTGCCCGCTTCGTATTCCTGCAACGCCAATTTGGTCGCATCGGATTCAGCTTTCGCCTCGACCGCCAGCGCCCGGCTCGTGTTGCAGATGATCTGCTGCTGCACGACCTCGGACTGGAGCGCGGAATCGTCGAGCTTCACCAGGAAGTCACCCTCCTTCACATACGAACCTTCGGGCACGATCTGGATGATCGGGATGCCGCCGGAGATGCGAGACTGCACCTGGCAGCGGATCTCGACATTGCTTGAGCTTTCAACCTCGCCCCGCTCGATGACCTGCTGGAGAAACGGTCCGCGGGTCGCGGTGGCGGTCACGGGCGCGGCGGCACTGTCGCCCCACGCCGGTCGCTTTGCGGGGCGGGCGGCGGATACCGCGACGCAGACGACGAGCAGGCCGGCGGGTGCCCCGAAATACCAGGCCTTGCGGGTGCGGGCCGAGGCGAAATGGTCGCGCAGCTTGTGAAGGAGCTTGGCGCCAGGCTCCGCGGGATCGGGTTGGGATGCAGGTTCGGCGTTCATCGGGCGGTCAGGTTGGAGGTTTTCTTGGGAAGAACCAGCGGAGGACTCGGCAGTCGTCCGGCGAGGACTTTCCAGTTTGGAGAATTGGCGGCGAGATTGGTGCGGGTGATCGCGCCCGGATCAACCCAGAGTCCGTCGCGGTCGATGCGCATCGTGCCGAGTTCGAAATCGAGGACCATCCGGAGCACGTCGTAGCCGACTTGCAGGCTGAGGAAATCGTTCTGCGAATCGAGCAAATCGTTGAGCGCAGAAACCAAATCGCGGGCGGTCGTCGCACCGAACTGGGCCACTGCCCCCGGCCGCGGCGGTTCCTCCAGACGCAGGCGGGCGAGATCGACCTGCGAGATGGCGATCTGCACGGCCGCGCGGCGCAGTTCAAAGTTGAACTGGCTGAGCCGCACGATGCGCAGCGTGTTGCGCAGACTCTGAGTGATGCGGTCTTCGAAGAGCATGTAGTCCCGCCGCGCGCGCTGGTAGGCGATGATCGCCTCGCGGTAATCATTGCGTTCGACGAGGCGGGAGAGCGGCGTGTCGAAGCGGAGACCCATGCTCAGCAGACCGGTCCGACCGTCGAAGCGTGTGGCGTTATTGCGCAGCGTGCCCATGTTGCCTTCGGCGAAAATATCCAGCGCGCTATTCAGCGGGTTGGCGTTGTAGTCGATCTGCCGCCAGGCATCGACGAGCCGCGCGCGGGCGTTCATCAAGTCGAGACGGTTTTCTTTCGCGATGGCCAGCGCTTCTTCCTCGCTCAGATCGATCGGCGGCAGGGTTGCGGTTTCCAGGCGCGTGGCCGTTTGATCGAGGGAAAGCGCGAGGAGCATGCCGGAAAGATCGCGGGCGATTTCGCTGAGCTCCGAACGCGCGGCATCGAGCGTGACGTCGGGCGCCGCGGGATCAAAGGCGCGCAGGGTGGTCAGCGTTTGCTCGAGATCCTGCCCGACGTGAGCGATCCGCGTTTCGAGTTGTTTGACGCGCGCGATCAGCGTGGCGGGATCGACGCGCTTCGGCTCGATGCTCAAGTCCGCAAGATCCGGCCGCTCGCCGAGCAATCGGAGCTGGGCTTGCCGGACGGGCATGCTTTCCCGCAACCGCACGATGTCCTGCTGGATGGTTTTGAGCTGGCGATTGAGCGGCATCTCGAGCGCGCGAAGCGATTCGAGTTGGCGGCGCAGCGCGTCGGTATTCTGGATTCGGTCCGGATTGCGCAGTTCGCTCTGGATGGCCGCCAGGCGCTGATCGAGCACGGTGGCGGCGGGGTCCGAGGAATTGAAGCGATCGAGCAGGGTGTCGCGCACGACCAGCGGCAAGGCCGGTGGCAGGCCGAGCTCGATCTTGTAAGTGTCGATCCGAGTCTCGTAGGCGGCCCGGGCGGAAAGGAGCGAGCTCTGCCCATTGAAGAGCGCCTGGCGGGCTTGATCGACCTGCAACCGGCTGCTGATGCGGCCGGCATCGAAGGCGGCTTCGAGTTGATCGAGGCTCTCGCGCAGCCGCGCGACGTTGGATTCGAGATTGCGAATCCGCTGCTGTTCTTCGAGCAGGCCGAGAAACCCATCGGCGCGCGGCGCTCCGGTCCGGCCGGCGGGCGTGCCGGCGATCAGGCCGAGGCCCGCGGCACCGACCGAGCCCGAGCGGGACGGACCTTCGCCGGAGTTGCGGCCGCTGGCGGTGCGCACGTAATAGCCGTTTTGGAACTGCTGCATCTGCCGCACGTTGGCGAGCAGCTTGCGTTCAGAGTTGGTCAGCTTTTCCAGGACCCGCGCCCGCCCGCCGAAACGCAGGAGCGGCTGAATGAGGCTGAAATTCAGCACCGAACCGGCGGCGCGCGTCACGGAATCACCGTCGAAATTCCAGACCAGCGAATTGGCGAAGCCCGCCAGCAGGCCGCCCCCGGTCGCGGCCAGCCAGCGCACGCTCCCGTCGGTCAGCATCGGCACCTGCTGCAAGGCGCGGGGCGCATTGGCGCGAAACTGCCCGCGGCCATCCCAGTCTCCGGTGGTGCCGAGCGCGAATTGCGGCGAAAAGCGGAAACGCTCGAAGGTCACATCCAGCGCGGAGAGATACAGATCCTCGCGCTCGACCTGATATTCGCGGGAGTTGCTGATCCCGAGGCGCACGGCGCCTTTCAAGTCGAGGACCACTTCGCCGGATTTTGCCGTCGGCAGAAATTTTCGCCACGATTCCGTCCCGACGGCTTCGGGGTTGCTCGGATCGCGCCAGGCGCGCGCACCGCGTTTTCCGTCCACGCGTTCCATCAACTCGTGCGCGATCGGGTCGTCCGGCGGGGGCAGGGGATGGTCCAGATCGAACGGATCAAAAAAGCGCGACTCCGGTCCGGCATCGATCGACGCTTTTTCGGGAAGGTCGTCGGGATTGAGCGCCAGCGCCTTTTCCGCAATTGCCGAATAGACGTCTCGATCCGCGCTCTTCCGATAGAAGGAGCGCGCGCAGCCGACACAGGTACAAAGTAAAATTGCGGCGCCGAGAGGAACGGCGGCCCGCAAGACAGGGAAATACACGTCTCTTCAAACCCGTGGAGCGCGCCGATCTTAGTCGCGGCGAACGTGTGGTACCAGTCCTCTTTCTGGCCGCGAGTGATGAAGCCTCGCCCGCGTCGGTCCAGGCTCGGCCGCCGCGCGGCGCGGACATTGTTTCCCTCGGAAATGATCCGCGGAGTGGATTCCGGCGTAGGGTTGGCGTAAATAGGGGACTGCCCCATGCGGACCAAAACCCTTTCACTCCTCGGAACCAAAATCAAAACCGCGTCGCTCGCGATGGCCCTGACTCTGGCTGCCGCGGCCGCCGGAACCGCCGCGGTCGCTCCCGCCGATTACGAAAAGCAGATCCTGCCGCTGCTCGAAACCTACTGTTACGACTGCCACGGGGAGGGGACGAAGAAGGGCGGTTTTGAGCTCGATAAATACAAGTCGCTCGACGGCCACCTGCGCGATACGGAGTTTTGGTTTTCCGTCTGGAAGAATGTGCAATCGCAGCTCATGCCGCCTTCGGACGAAACGCAGCCGGCGACGGCCGACCGCGAGCGCCTCTTGCGCTGGATCGAAACTGCCGTCTTCCGCGTTGATGCGGCCAATCCGGATCCCGGCCGGGTGACCGTGCGCCGCCTCAACCGCGAGGAATACCGAAACACCATCTTCGATCTGCTCGGCGTGAAATTCGAAGTGGACGACGCGTTTCCCGCGGACGACACCGGCTACGGTTTCGACACGATCGGCGACGTGCTCACGATCTCGCCGTTGCTCATGGAGAAGTATCTCGAAGCCGCGCAGGAGATCGTCAACGGCGCAATCGAGGAGGCGGGCCCGCGGACGCCGACGCTGTATGTCGGCGCCGATCAATTCCGCGTCGCTCCGGAAAATAAAAAGACGGCAAAGTATCTGCCTTTCGGCACTGCCGCGACGGCGGCGAGTATTCGCAAAATCGAACACCCCGGGAAATATAGAGTCACCGTGGAGATGAAGGTGCAGGGCTCGAGCGAGGCGACGAGCCATACGGCGAAAGTGGCGCTCGCGCTCGAGGGCAAGCCAGTGGAAACGATGGACGTCGGCTGGGATTACCGGAAGACGATCAAACTGACGGCCGAGGTGGCGTTGAAGAAAGGTGAGAATGCTTTCGCCATCGAGCTGACGCCGGGGAATCCACCGCTCGAAGGCGAAAAGCCGCTCAGCCTGAACGTCGCCAGCGTCAGCCTTCAAGGGCCGCTCGATGGCAGTCATCTCGAATATCCGAAGCAATATTTCCGGGTCTTTCCGGATGGCCCGCCGCCCGCCGATCCGGCGGCGCGCAGCGCTTATGCGCGGAAGATTTTGCGGACGCTGGCCGACCGCGCCTATCGCCGGCCGATCGATGAGCCGACGCTGAACCGCCTGATCACCCTCGCGGAAAACGTCGCCCAGCAGCCGGGCATGAAGTTTGAGAGCGGCATCGGTCACGCCTTGACGGCGCTCCTCGCCTCGCCGCGCTTTCTCTTCCGCGCGGAGATCCAGCCCGAGCCGAACAACGCCGGACGCACCGTGCCGATCGATGAATTCGCCCTCGCCTCGCGGCTCTCGTATTTCCTGTGGAGCTCCATGCCGGACGACGAACTCTTGAAGCTTGCGCGCGCGGGCAAGCTCCGCGCCAACCTCCGCGCTCAAGTCGACCGCCTGCTGGTCGATCCCCGCGCCGAGCGCTTTGTGTCGAACTTCGTCGGTCAATGGCTGCAAACGCGCGACGTCGAAGGGGTCAACGTCGACGTCCGCAAGTTCCTCGGTCTGAACAACACCGAGGCTTACAGGATTTTCAATGCGCGCCTCCGTCAAGCGATGCGGGATGAAACCGAATCGCTCTTCGCGCATCTGCTCGCCGAGAACCGCAGCCTGCTCGAAATGCTGACCGCGGATTACACCTTCCTCAACGAACAGCTTGCCACTTTCTACGGCATCCCGAACGTGAAGGGGAACGAGATGCGCAAGGTGACGCTGCCCGCGGACAGTCCGCGCGTCGGCGGCATCCTGACCCACGGCAGCACGCTGGTGGTGACTTCAAACCCGACCCGGACCTCGCCGGTCAAACGCGGGCTGTTCATCCTCGATAACATCCTCGGCACGCCCTCGCCACCCGCGCCGCCCAATGTCCCCGAACTTGAAGAGCAAAAGAAGTCCGGCCAGAAACACACGATGCGCGAAATGATGGTCATCCACCGGGAGAAACCGCTCTGCGCCTCCTGCCATGCGCGCATGGATCCGCTCGGGTTGGCGATGGAGCAGTTCACGCCGCTCGGCACCTTCCGCGAGCAGGACAGCGGAAAGCCGATCGACACCAGCGGGCAGCTGATCACCGGCGAGAAGTTCCAGAACATCGGCGAACTCGCGCAGGTTCTTGCGACCAGCCGCCGCAATGATTTCTACCGCTGCCTCGCGGAAAAGCTGCTTACCTATTCGCTGGGCCGCGGGTTGGAATATTACGACACCGTGACCGTCGATCAGATCGTCACCCGATTGAAAGCTGACAACGGCGCGATGCGTTCGCTGATCTACGGCGTCGTCGAAAGCGCCCCATTTCAAAAACGCCGCGGCGATGGCGAACACATCGCCTCCAACTGACCGGTACGAATTCACCAAAGACACCGCCGCTTACCGCATTCACTGGGTGTCCGCCATGGTTGCCGCCCAGCCCAATCCAGTCCTAAAATCTTATGAGCACTCCTTCCATCCTCACCCGCCGCGGTTTCCTGCGCGGCCTTGGCGTCACCGTCGGCCTGCCTCTTCTCGAATCGATCGCGCCGATCAGCAAAGCGCTCGCCGGACCGGCGGTGAAGGCTGCGACCACCCATTCCGGCAGTCCGCTGCGGATGGCCTATCTTTACGTGCCGAACGGGGTGAACGTCGCGCGCTGGAAACCGATCGGCGAAGGCGCTGACTATCAGCTCAGCGAAACCATGGCGCCGCTCGCCGGGGTGAAAGAACACTTCCAGGTGCTCAGCGGTTTTGAGCAACGACTCGGGTGGGCGAATGGCGACGGCGGTGGCGATCACGCCCGCGCCAATGCGACCATCCTCACGGGCGCTCGTCCGAAGAAAACAGCCGGGTCCGACATCCGGCTCGGGGTCTCGGTGGATCAACTCGCCGCACAACACGCCGGCAGCCAGACCCGGTTTTCCTCGCTCGAACTCTCCTGCGACGGGGTGCGCAAATCCGGTGCCTGCGACTCCGGCTATTCGTGTGCCTACCAGTTCAACGTCTCCTGGCGTTCCGAGACGCTGCCTGTGGCGCCGGAATCCAATCCCCGCCTCGTGTTCGAGCGATTTTTTGGCAGCGGCAAGGGTGCCGAGCGGCAGAAGAATTTCGCGCTCCGCCAATCGCGCCACCAATCGATTCTCGATTTCGTGATGGAGGATGCGCGCTCGCTGCGCGGCGCGCTCGGCCGCAATGATCAGCACAAGCTCGACGAATACCTGACCGGCGTCCGGGAGATCGAGCAGCGCATCGAAAAAGCAGAGCGCTTCGGGCCGCTTCCTGATCCGCAGTCCGAGACTCCGGCCGGCATCCCCGCAGACTATCAGCAGCATATCCGGCTGATGATGGATATGCTGGTGCTTGCGTTTCAGACCGACAGCACGCGGGTCTCGACCTTCATGCTGGCGCACGACGGCAGCAATCGCAGCTTCCGCGACATCGGCGTCAGCGACGGACACCACAATCTTTCGCATCACCAAAATGATCCCGCCATTCTCGCGAAGATCGCGCAGATCGATCTCTTCTACACCCAGCAACTCGCCTATTTCCTCGAGCGTCTGCGCGCTGCCAAGGAGTCGGACGGTCGTTCGATTCTCGACAATTCGATGATCGTCTATTGCAGCGGACTGTCCGACGGCAACCGCCACGCGCACGACAATCTGCCGGTCATCCTCGCCGGTCGCGGCGGCGGCGTGCTCAATCCCGGCCGCCACGTCAATGTGGGCGACAAGACGCCGATGACGAATCTTTACGTGCGGATGCTCAACCTCATGGGCGTGCCGACGGATCGCTTCGGCGATTCCACCGGCGTGCTGAAGACGGTGTAAGCCGGCAAGGCCCGCCCGGATCCGGAAACCGCTGGAAGATTTGGGTCCGCCGGGATTCGAACCCGGAACCAAGCCATTATGAGTGGCCTGCTCTAACCGTTGAGCTACGGACCCGGAACGGGAAGCGGGGAACCTATCCATCGCGGACGACAGTCCCAAGGAGATTTTGCGGGAGTGACTCCACGGGCGGCCATTGCTTACGCTGACCCGTAAGTTGCGGCTCGGAGAGCAGTCCGGCATCCTGCGCGGATTTTCATGCCGACCTTCTCCCCGAGCATCCTGCTCACCATCGTCGTTCTGGGCTCATTGCGCGCGGGCGTGGCGGGTGCGGACAAAGTGGACTTTAACCACCAGATCCGGCCGCTCATTTCGAGCAAGTGTTTCCACTGTCACGGGCCGGACGAAGAGTCGCGCGAAGCAGGCCTGCGGCTGGATCTGAGGGAGGAGGCGATCAAGGAACGCGAAGGCGTGCGGGCGATCGTGCCGGGCGATCCGGCGGCGAGTGAATTGCTGATCCGCATCACGACGAAAGACCGCGACGAGGTGATGCCGCCGCCGAAGGAAAATCATCCGCTGACCGCGGCGGAAGTAGAACTTTTCCGGCGCTGGATCGCCGAGGGCGCGGAGTACCAGCCGCACTGGTCTTTCGTGAAGCCGGTGCGGCCGGCGGTACCGGAAGCGGCGGGAGTTTGGCATCCGATCGACGCGTTCGTGCGCGCGAAGCTCAGTGGCAGCGGCCTCACGCCTTCGCCGGAAGCCGATCGGCCGACGCTCATTCGCCGATTGTCGCTCGATCTCACTGGCCTGCCGCCGACGCTCGAAGAGATCGATGCTTTCGTGCGCGACCAACGGCCGGACGCGTATGAGCAGCTCGTGGATCGGCTACTCGCGTCGCCGGCTTACGGCGAACGCTGGGCGAAGATGTGGATGGATCTGGCGCGTTACGCGGATTCGACGGGTTACGGTTCGGACAAGTTCCGGCTCAACGTCTGGCCATGGCGCGACTGGCTGATCGGTGCGTTCAACCGCAACCTGCCGTTCGATCAATTTTCCATCGAGCAACTCGCCGGCGATCTGCTGCCGGATGCGACGCGCGAGCAGATCATCGCGACCGCATTTCACCGCAATACGATGACCAACGTGGAAGGCGGCACGAACGACGAGGAGTGGCGCGTGGCCGCGGTGAAGGATCGCATCGCCACGACGGGGCAGGTCTGGATGGGCCTCACGGTCGGCTGCGCGCAGTGCCACACGCACAAATTCGATCCAATCACGCATCACGATTACTACCGGTTCTTCGGCGTCTTCAACCAGACCGAGGACAGCGACCGCGAGGACGAGGAGCCGAAGCTGCCGATGCCCAGACCGGAAGAACTGGAGAAAGTCGAATGGTTCAAGACGGAGATCGCCGGGCTGGAGACGAAGCGGCAGGCGGCCGTGAAAGCAGCCACGGCGAAACAGGCCGAGTGGGAGGCGGAGATGGCGGCGAATGACGACGCGCGGGCCGGGCTTCCAGCGGACATTCAGGCGGTGCTCGCGATCTCTTCCGGTGCGCGGGAGCCGAAGCAGCGCGATCAGCTCGCAGCGCATTTTCGGCAGAGTCAGAAGGAACTGGCGACGCTGGAAAATCAGCTCAAGGCGAAGCGGAAAGAACAATCCGCATTCAAACCGCTCGCGCTGCCGATCCTGCGCGAACTGCCTCCCGAGAAGCAGCGCGCGACGCACATTTTGCTCAAGGGGAACTACCTTTCGCCGGGCGAGAAAGTAGAGCCGGGGCTGATCGCGGAGTTTGCCGCGCAAGTGCCCGCGGACACGAAGATCGACCGACTCGCGGCGGCACGCTGGCTCTTCGCGCCGGAGAATCCGCTGACCGCGCGGGTCACGGCGAATCGTTATTGGGCGCGGTTGTTCGGCAATGGGCTCGTGGAAACGGAGGAGGATTTTGGTTCGCAAGGTGCGCTGCCGAGTCATCCGGAATTGCTCGACTGGCTGGCCGTGACATTTCAGTCGCCGAAGTCCGAGGATCCCGCGCAGCCTGGTCTTGGCTGGGACATGAAAGGGCTGCTGCGGTTGATGGTCACGAGCGCGACGTATCGGCAGTCGTCGAAGGTCACGCCTGCGATGCTGGAGAAAGACACCCGCAATCGGTTGCTCGCACGGGCCCCGCGGTTGCGGCTCGAAGCGGAAGCCGTGCGCGACCAGGCGCTGCTGCTCAGCGGGCTGCTCAGCAAAAAGATCGGGGGGCCGAGCGTCTATCCACCGCAACC
Source organism: Chthoniobacterales bacterium (assembly GCA_038325425.1). GTDB lineage: Bacteria > Verrucomicrobiota > Verrucomicrobiia > Chthoniobacterales > Chthoniobacteraceae > Chthoniobacter. Next base: position 2,137 of record JBBQIZ010000053.1, on the reverse strand, counting down.
CGACGGACTGTGGAAGGTGGCCTTCAACGGTGGACAGAACGCCTATCCGACCTCGAAGGGGGAGGATCGCTATCGCCGCGGGCTCTACACGTTCTGGCGGCGCACCATGCCGCCACCGAGCATGACGACGTTTGACGCGCCGAGCCGCGAATCCTGCACTCTCCGCCGCCAGCCGACGAACACGCCGTTGCAAGCCTTCGTGACGATGAACGATCCGGCTTTCGTGGAATGTTCGCAGGCGCTCGCGCGCCGCATCGTGCGCGAAGGTGGCGCGGACACCGACGGGCGTCTCCGCTTCGCGCTGCGCCTCTGTACGGGCCGTCCGGCGGATGATGCGCAGGTGAAAGCGCTCGCCGCGCTTTATGAAAGCGAGCTCGCGACCGGCCGCGCCGACACCGCCGCCGCAACGAAACTCGCGACGCACCCACTCGGCCCGCTGCCGGACGGTGCGGATGCCGCGAACCTCGCGGCGTGGACCGTCGTCGCCAATGTCCTCCTCAATCTCGATTCCGTGCTGACGCGCAACTGACCATGAACCTCCGACTCGACCACGCCCGCGCGCTCACCCGGCGCGAATTTCTCACCCGCAGCGGCAAACTCGGTCTCGGCGCATTTGCCCTCGAAAGCCTGATTTCACGCGGCCTGGCGGCCACATCGGTGGCGGACTTGGGCAATCCGCTCGCCCCGAAAGCGTCGCCGCTGCCGAGCAAGATAAAGTCCGTCATTTATCTCTCGATGAGCGGTGCGCCGCCGCAGCAGGAGCTTTTCGAATACAAACCGGAACTGGCGAAATATCACATGAAGGATTGCCCTGAGGAGTATCTCAAGGGGCAGACTTTTGCCTTCATCAAAGGCAGGCCGAAGCTCCTCGGGCCGACTTACAAATTCGCGCAGCACGGCAAGAGCGGCGCATGGGTGAGCGAGAAGCTGCCGCACTTCACGAAGATCGTGGACGACGTGGCGATCATCCGCTCGATGAACACCAACCAGTTCAATCACGCGCCGGCGGAGCTTTTCCTCTACACCGGCAACATGCTCGCCGGCTCGGCGAGCATGGGTGCGTGGGCGACCTACGGGCTCGGCTCGGAGAATCAGGATTTGCCGGGCTTTGTCGTGCTGCTCAGCGGCGGGACGGATCCGACCGGCGGCAAGGCGTGCTGGGGGTCGGGCTTTTTGCCGAGCGTTTATCAGGGCGTGCAATGCCGCGCGGCGGGTGAGCCGATCCTTTATGCGAATAATCCGGACGGCATGAGTCGCGAGACACGCCGGCGTTCGCTCGATGCGTTGAAGACGCTGAACGAAGCGGAGGCGGCGCAGTTTGGTGATCCGGAGACGGTCACGCGCATTGCGCAATATGAATTGGCGTATCGCATGCAGATGGCGGTGCCGGAGGTGATGGACATCACGAAGGAAAAGCCGGAAATGCTGGCGATGTACGGCGCGAAGCCGGGGGAAGCGTCGTATGCAAACAACTGCCTGCTGGCGCGGCGGTTGGTGGAGAACGGCGTGCGGTTTGTGCAGCTCTTCGATTGGGGCTGGGACATCCACGGCACGGGTGCGAGCGATGACCTGATCAACAAGTTCCCGCAAAAGTGCCGCGAGATCGATCAAGCCAGCGCGGCGTTGGTGCAGGACTTGAAACAGCGCGGGTTGCTCGATTCCACGCTCGTCATTTGGGGTGGGGAATTTGGCCGCACCCCGATGAACGAAGCGCGCGGCGGTTCGACCTTCCTGGGCCGCGACCATCATCCGCACGCGTTCACGATGTGGATGGCGGGCGGCGGTGTGAAGCCGGGCCTCAGCTACGGCGAGACGGACGACCTGGGCTATTTCGTGACGCAGAACAAAGTCACGGTGCGCGATTTGCAGGCGACGATCCTGCACCTCATGGGCTTCGATCCCTACAAGCTGCACTATCGTTACCAAGGCCTGAATCAGCGGCTCATCGGCCCGACGAATGAGGGGAAGATTGTGAAGGGGTTGCTCGCGTAAAGGCGAATGTCTAGCCCCTGGCATGCACTTTGGGCGCGGGGTTGGACGGCGCGGAGGGCCAAAGGCCCGCAGACAAGCCAGCCCAGGGCAACGCCCTGGGTTTGCGATCGGAGACAGAACCAGCCCTGAAGGGGCGCAAGAAGGG
>JBBQIZ010000052.1:0-24650 GCA_038325425.1 Chthoniobacterales bacterium | reverse complement strand
ATCCGCGTGAGCAGCGAAGTCATGGCCTCCAACGGCTCCACCTCCATGGCCAGCGTCTGCTCCGGCGTCCTCGCCCTGCTCGATGCCGGGGTGCCGCTGAAGAAAAGCGTCGCCGGCATCTCCTGCGGCCTCGTCACCGAGTTTAGCGCCGACGGCCGCCTGGAGCGCTACAGCCTGCTCAATGACATCATCGGCAGCGAAGATCACTTCGGCGACATGGACTTCAAACTCTGCGGCACCGACACCGGCGTCACCGGATTCCAGCTCGACCTGAAGCTCCCCGGCATCTCGCTGAAGCTCATGGAAGAGGCCATCTACAAGACTCGCGACTCGCGCATGAAAGTCCTCGAAGTCATGAACGCCACCATGGCCGGCCCGCGCAAGGAACTCAGCAAATACGCCCCGCGCATCGAGACCATCCGCATCAATCCGGACAAGATCGGCCTCATCATCGGACCTGGCGGCAAGACGATCAAAGGCATCGTCGCCGAGACCGGTGCCGAGATTAACATCGAGGACGACGGCTCGGTGCACATCTACTCGAACAACGGCGACTCGCTCCTCCGCGCCAAGCAGATCATCGAAGGTATGACCAAAGAGATCGGCGTCGGTGAGATGTATCAGGGCCGCGTCGTGACGATCAAAGAGTTCGGCGCTTTCGTCGAAGTCCTGCCCGGCAAAGACGGCATGGTCCACATCTCTGAACTGGCCGACTTCCGCGTGAACCGCGTCGAAGACGTGATCAAGGTCGGCGAACTGATCTGGGTCAAGTGCATCGGCGTCGATGAAAAGGGCCGCGTGAAGCTGTCCCGCAAAGCCGCGATGAAAGATCGTGGCGAAGCCGCGCAAACCGCGCCCGCCGCTCCGGCCAACGCCTAAGCCGCGACGCCGCAAACCATTCCACCGCCGCTCTCGCAAGGGAGCGGCGGTTTTTTGTTTCGGAGGGACGCGCTCCGGCGCGCTCCCCATCTCACCGATTTGGAATGGGGAGCGCGCGGGAGCGCGTCCCTCCGGGCTTGCGAAATCCCGACCGCCCGCGATTCTTCGCGGCCCGCCCATGCGCGCTTATCTCATCAATCTCGCCGCCGCCGCCGATCGCCTCGCGCACATGGAGCGGGCGTTCGCCGCCACCAGCATCCCGCTGGAGCGTGTCCCGGCCATTGATGGCAACGCCCTCACGCTCCCGCATCCCGGCTACGACGAACGCCTTTACCATCGCCGCCACGGCCGCACGACCAAGCCCGGTGAGATCGGCTGTTATCTCGCGCACATTCGCGCCATCGAAACCTTCCTCGCCAGCGGCGAAGACCACGGCTTGATCTGCGAAGACGACCTCACCCTGCTCCCACACTTCGAGCCCGTCCTCACGGCCACCCTCCGCACCGCGCGCCATTGGAATGTCTTGCGCCTTTCCGGCCTCAGCCCCGGCCATCCCGCGCCTGTCGCCGACCTCGGCCACGGCTGCCGGCTCTGCGTCAATTTCGGCCGGCTCAAAGGCGCCGGCGCCTACGTCCTCGACCGCGCCGCCGCCACCCGCCTGGCCACCGGCCTGCTCCCCATGTGGCTGCCGTGGGATCATGCCATCGACCGCGAGTGGCCCTTCGGCCTGCGCGCCTGCAGCGTCTTCCCATTCCCCGCTTCGCAGACCGACCAGCTTTTCCGCAGCAGCATCCAGGGTGGCCAAGCCCGCAAACTCTCGCCGCTCCGGCGCTGGGCCACGACCTATCCCTATCAGATCCGAACCGAACTCAGCCGCTGGATCCGCCGCGGCCTCCATTATCTGAGGCTCAAATCCGCCCGCACCCTGACCGACTGACGCCCAGTCCGAGGTTGCCCCCGCCTCGCTTTCCGCGGACCTTGCCGGGTCATGAACCTTGCGTGGACCCTCCCGCTCCTCCTGCTCTGCGCCTTCCTCGCGATCGGCTGCGCCGCGGAAAAAGATCCGCGCCTCCGCATGGTTGCCGAGCAACTCGTCGCCCGCGGCATCAGCGACCCGCGCGTCCTCGCCGCCATGGGCGAAGTGCCGCGGGAGCAATTCATGCCCGAGGGCGTGCGCGGCGAAGCCTACGCCGACGGCCCCGTGCCGATCGGCTACGGCCAAACCATCTCCCAGCCCTACATCGTCGCCTTCATGACGGAAAACCTCGCCCCGCGTCCGGGCGACCGGGTGCTCGAGATCGGCACCGGGTCCGGCTATCAAGCCGCGATCCTCGCCCGGCTGGTCAAGGATGTGTATTCCATCGAAATCGTCGAGCCACTCGGCCTCCGCGCAGCGGAAGATCTCAAGCGCCTCGGATTTGAGAACGTGCGCGTCAAAGTTGGCGACGGTTACGCCGGATGGCCAGAGGCGGCGCCCTTCGATGCCATCATCGTCACGTGCGCGCCGGATCGAGTGCCGGCGGCGCTTGTCGAGCAGCTCCGCGAAGGTGGGCGAATGATCATCCCCGTCGGCGGTCGCTACCGGACCCAGGAGCTTTACCTGCTGGAAAAGCGCGACGGCAAAGTGAAGCAGCGGGCGGTGCTCCCGGTGCGTTTCGTGCCGATGACGGGGCGGGCGGAACAGAACCCATAACCGGCTTCGTCGGTGACTTCCGGTCAGTGTTTTTTGCCCAGACGTTCCGCCAGCCGTTCCGCCAGCCGACCAAGCGCGGCGCTTTTGTCCATCGGGTCAAGATGGACGTCGAGCAGGCAGTAGGTGGCGGTGTGTTTCGCGGCGGCGTCGAGCGCGGTGTCGAGTTGCTCCTCGGATTCGACGAGGAAACCGCGGCCGACGCCGATGAATTCGGGCAGCTTGTGGTAATGCCAGCCGAGGACGTCGTTGAACGGGCCGTCGTGGATGTGCCGCTCGGTGCCGTAGCCGGCGTTGTTGAGCACGATGATCACGGGATTCAGGCCGTAGCGGGCGATCGTCGAGAGCTCCATGCCGGTCATTTGAAAGGCGCCATCGCCCACCAGGACCAGTGGGCGCAAATCGGGTCGCGCCATTTGCGCGCCGAGCGCGGCGGGCACTGCGAATCCCATGCTCGCGTAGTAAGCCGGGCCGAGGAATTCCGTGCGATTGCGGATGAGGAGATCGGCGGCGCCGAAAAGGGCATTGCCCACATCGGCGACGACGATGCTGTGGTCGCCAAGGTATTCGTTCACCCGCTCGAAAAGCCGGGTGATCGTCACCTTTTCGCCGCGGCGGCCGGGCAGGAATTCGCGGGGTTGCGGCGGTTGCGGTCGCGCGCCCGGCGGATGCCGACGCAGATCTGCCGCGAGCAGGCCGCGGACGAAATCCTTAAAGCGGACGTTTTCAAACGTGTGGTAGCGGATGGCGAGGCGTTCGCTGGTTGCGGAGATCGATTTTGCGGGATCGAGCTGGGCGGTGAAGACGCCCAAATTGATGTCGGTCATGAACGCGCCGAGCAGGAGCACGCAATCGCTGCTCTCGACGTACTCGCGCACGTCATCGCGACCCATCGCGCCTTCGTAAATGCCGAGATATTGCGGGTGACCCTCGGCGATGACGGACTTTCCCAGAATTGTCGCCGCGACCGGGATCCCGGTCTTTTCGATGAACTTAAGCAAGTCGTCCTGCAGCCCGAAGCGATGCACTTCCACATCGGCGAGAACCACGGGTTTCCGGGCGGCGTTGAGCAGCGCGGTCGCTTCGGCCAGCGCTTCCGCGAGCACGTGAGGGTCGCTGGATTCATGCAGATTGCGCGCGGTGTGATCCGCCAGGCCCGGCACCCCGGCCAGATCGCGCGGCAGTTCGAGATAAACCGGCCGCTTGTACCGCACTGCCGCGTGGAGCACGCGGTCGATCTCGCTCAGCGCGGTGTCCGGATCTTCGAGCGCGGCGCTCGCGACGGTGATCTGCTCGAAGACGCGCCGCTGCGTATCGAACTCGCGGACCTTGTGGTGGAGCAGGGGATTCTTGTCGCGTTCGTTCATGCCGGGCGCGCCGCTGATCACTACGACCGGCGATTTTTCCGCGAACGCGCCGGCGACCGGGTTGACGACTTTCAGCCCGCCGACGCAATACGTGATGCAGACGACACCGAGTCCGTGGACGCGCGCGTAGCCATCGGCCGCGAACCCCGCGCCCTGTTCGTCGCAGGTGACGATCGTCTTGATCTCGCTCTGCAGGAGCTGGTCGTAGAAGCCGAGGACGTAATCGCCCGGGATGCCGAAGACATGTCGCACGCCGTGCGCGGAGAGCCGCTGAATGAGATACTCGCCGATGGGGAGGCCGCGATTCATCACCCAAGCTAGCGCATCGGCTCGGGCACGGCCAGGGGCGCGCAGTTTCTGTGGCGTTCCGCATCCCCGGCTGGCTATCTTCACGGCGCATGAATTCCGGATTCCTCGACAAGCTCATCGAGCGCATCGGTCGGGTGCGCCCGGAGGAAGTGCAGGGTTATCTGCTGCGGCTCGCGGACGAGAAGGGCTTCCTCGAAACGATCTTCAACGCCATCCACGAAGGGGTGATCGTGACCGACCTGAAAGGGCGCATTAATTACCTCAACCGCGCCGCCTGCGAACTGTTCGGGCTGGAGCGCGAGAAGTGCATGGGCGAGCCGTTGAGCAATCAGCTGCGCGGGCTGGCGTGGGACAAACTCGTCGAGGCAGGCGAGGTGATCAGCCGCGACATGGAGGTGTTTTATCCGCTCCATCGGTTTCTGAACTTCTACGTCGTGCCGCTCAGCCTCGACACCCCGCCGACCAAACGCGCACTGCCCCCGGAACGCGAGATGGTCGGCTACGCGGTGATTTTGCGCGACATCACCGAGACGCGCCGCTCGACCGAGGAAACCATCCAGTCCGAGAAGCTGACCGCCCTCACGCTGCTCGCCGCGGGCGTCGCGCACGAGATCGGCAATCCGCTCAATTCGCTGCACATCCACCTCCAACTCATGGAGCGCAAGCTGCGCAAGGTGCCCGCGGCGCAGCGCGCGGATTTGCAGAAATCGCTCGGTGTGGCACGGGAGGAAATCACCCGGCTGGACTCGATCGTGCAGCAATTTCTCGGCGCCATCCGCCCCGCGCGGCTGCAGGCGCGGCTGGAAAATGTGAACGCACTCGTGCAGGAGTCGGTGAATTTCCTGCGGCCCGAAATCGAGGATCGAAACATCCTCGTGGAAACGGAGCTGCGAAAGGATCTGCCGCTCATCGAAGTCGATCGCAACCAGCTCAAGCAGGCCTTTTACAACATCATCAAGAATGCCTTCCAGGCAATGAAAGCAGGCGGTCTGCTGCGCATCCGCACGAACGTGGACGACGCTTTTGTCACGATCGGATTTGCCGACACGGGCGGCGGAATTTCACCGGAGAACATGAGCAAAATCTTCGAGCCGTATTTCACCACGAAAGCCAGCGGCAGCGGGCTCGGCTTGCTCATCGTGCGGCGGATCGTGCGCGAGCACGGCGGCGAGATCGACCTCGCGAGCGATCAGGGCAAGGGCCTGACGCTGACCATCCGTCTGCCGCTGCGCAATCAAGTCGCGCGCATGCTGGAGGCCGGCACGCCGTGAAGCCGGTGGCCGCGGGAGGTGCCCGGCCGCCGCGCCGTCTGCTCCTCACTTCGCTGGTCGAGTCCAGTCCCTCTCGGGCGGCGCGACCGTGCCCTGAAGGCTGAGCCGATCGGCGGGGAGCGCACCTTTTACTCCGGTCCACGGGCGCGAAGACGTGGCGTGGAGACGCCTTGCCAGCGACCGGGCGGGCCGCTACACCTCCTCGCTCTCCGCTCCAAGTGAATCCGACCATCCTCATCGTTGACGACGAAAAGCACACCCGCGAAGGGTTGCGGGCGTCGTTGGAAGACACCTTCGAGGTTTATATCGCCGCGGATATCGGCGGGGCGCTCAGCGTGCTGGAGCGCGAAACCGTGGACCTCGTGCTGACCGATCTGCGGCTGGGTGGCGAGGACGGCATGACGCTCGTCGAGAAGGCCCTCGCGCTGCCGCATCCGCCCATCGTCGTCATGATGACGGCTTACGGATCGGTGGACGCGGCGGTCGAGGCAATGAAGCGCGGCGCCTACGATTTCGTCACCAAGCCGCTGAACATCGACCGCGTGGAACTGCTCATCCAGCGGGCGCTGCGCAGCCGCAAGGTGGAGAAGGAAGTCGTCGAACTGAAACAGCAGGTTGAGCGGCGTTACGGGCTGGAACGTCTGATCGGCGAGTCGCTGCCGATGCACGAGGTTTTCGACACGATCAAGCAGGTCGCGCCGACGCGGGCGACGGTGCTGATCGAAGGCGAGAGCGGGACGGGCAAGGAACTGGCGGCCCAGGCCATCCACGCGCTTAGCGGGCGCCCGAAGCAAAAATTTGTCACCGTGCATTGCGCCGCGCTTTCGCCGCAATTGCTGGAGAGCGAACTTTTCGGCCACGAACGCGGAGCCTTCATCGGCGCGGTCGAGCGGCGGATCGGGCGTTTCGAGCAGGCCAACGGTGGCACCATTTTCCTCGATGAGATCGGCGAGATCGACGGGGCGACGCAGGTGAAACTGCTGCGCGTGCTGGGCGAGGACCGCTCTTTCGAGCGCGTCGGAGGCAATACGCCGATCAAGGTGGACGTGCGGCTGGTCGCCGCGACGAACAAGGATCTGTCCAAGCTGGTCAGCGAAGGGAAATTCCGCGATGACCTCTTTTTTCGCCTGAGCGTGGTGCAGGTTACGTTGCCGCCGCTGCGCCAGCGCCGGGAAGATATTCCGCTGCTCGTGCAGGCGTTCCTGAAAGCCTTTGCGGAGGAGAACGGCAAGCCCGTGCCAGAAATGTCGCCCGAAGCGATGGACGCGTTGATGCGTTACGACTGGCCCGGCAATGTCCGCAAGCTGCGCAACGTGATCGAGAACTGCGTGGTCATGACCACCGGCCCGAAGATCGGCCTGCGCAATATTCCCGCGGAAGTGCGCGAGGCGACGACGGGCGGCGGCACGCTCGCCTCCTCGAAATTCATTCCCGCCAAAGGCAGCCGCTTCAACCTGCACGATATCGAGCATCGGCTCATCCTGCAGGCGCTGGAAGATACCGGCGGCAATGTCACGCAGGCCGCAAAAAAACTCGGCATCAGCCGGCGCACCCTGCACCGCAAAATTAACGAGCTCAAATCACCCGACAATGGCAACGGAAACTAAGGTTCAGGAATTTGTTCATAAACTTGAGGAAGGTGGGTGGGTGCGGCGCCTCAAGGTGCTGGTCCTCCTGTCCGCGATCGCCTTCATCACTTACCTCTGGTTTTTCAAGGAAGGCAGCGGGTTTAAAGGGCTGGCCCATGAGAAGGCGATCGATCAGGCGCAAATTGCCCGTGAGATTTCGCGGGGAAATGGTTTCACGACCAATATGATCCGGCCGGCGGCGATTCGGCAGTTCGAACGCGCCACGGGTTCTTTCCCGCTTGAGCGCACGCCGGATACCTATCACGCGCCGCTCAATCCGGCGATTAACGCCCTGGTTTTCAAGGCGATGGATCTGGCCAACGAAGGCCTGAAATCGCTGTCCGACAACGTCGAATATTTCGGGCGGTTCACCTACGAGAAGGCGATGACGACCAAACTCGTCGTCTACTCGTACGACCGGATTCTGGCCGTCGTGCAGACGGTTTTTTTCCTGCTCTCAATCCTCGTGAACTATTACCTCGCGCGCCGCCTGTTCGACGAACGGCTGGCGGCCATGAGTGCGTGCCTGTTGCTGCTCTGCCAGAAATTCTGGGACTTCGCCGTCTCGGCGCTGCCGCAGATGCTCCTGCTGTTTCTCTTTAGCTGCGCGATCTACACGTTGGTCCGGGCCATCGAGGCGCGGGCCGCTGGCGGGCGCTCGCTGCCCTGGCTGATCGGCACCGCGGCGCTGTTCGGGCTGCTCGCCCTGGGGCACGCGATGACCATCTGGATCTTCGCCGGGCTGCTTTTCTTCGTGCTCTTCTATTTTCGTCCGCGCGGGCGCGACGCCGCGATCATGGCCGGCATCTTTCTGCTCGTCTATGCGCCATGGATGATTCGCAACCAGCAGGTTTGTGGCAATCCGGTCGGCCTCGGCTGGTATTCCGCGCTCTACCAGGTGCGCGGCACGGAGTCGCAGGTCATGCGTTCGATGGAACTGCCGCTGGAAGGCGTCTCGCCGACCATTTTCCGCAACAAGATCCAAGCTCAGGTGGTCCAGCAGTTCAACGCCATCTACGCCTACCTTGGGAGTTCGCTCCTTGCGCCGCTCTTCTTTGTGGCGCTGCTGCATCTCTTCAAGAAGCCGGAAACCGGGCATCTGCGCTGGGGCATTCTTTCGATGTGGCTGTTTGCGGTGTTTGGCATGGCAGTCTTCGGCATGAGTGAGATCGCGGGGCTGCAGTCGAACGATCTCCATATCCTGTTCGTGCCGCTGATGACCTTTTACGGCCTGGCCTTCGTCCTCGTGATGTGGTCGCGCCTGGAGATCAACATCCGGCTGGTCCGCCTCGGCTTTCTCAGCCTGCTCTACATCGTCTCGGCGCTGCCCTTCATTACGCAGTTCCTCCAACTCGTCGGCGGACCGACCGGCCGCGTGCAGTGGCCGCCCTACGTGCCGCCCTACATCGCCATCCTCGGCACATGGACGCGCGAGCAGGAAATCATCGCCTCGGATATGCCGTGGGCCGTGGCCTGGTATGCCGATCGCAAAAGCCTGTGGCTGCCGATGTCGATTCGCGACTTCATCTCGCTCAACGATTACAACCAGCTCAAGGGCCAGATCGTGGGCCTCTATCTCACGCCGATCACCGGCAATCGCTCCTTCATTTCCGAGATCGTGAAGGGCGAATACAAAGACTGGGCGCCTTTCATCACCCGCAACGTCAATACCAAGGATTTTCCGCTCAAGGCCGTCACGCCGCTGCCGATTGACGGGGAATGCGTTTATTACAGCGATCGCGACCGTTGGACGAATCGCGAAGACTGATTGAGCCGCGGGCACTTTCGCGCTTAGTGTCCGCCTCCCACTCATGGCCACCAAACCACCTGCTTTAAAATCCAGCGAACCGCAGACTTTCGAGACGGCGATGGACCGCCTGGAGCACATCGTCGAGCAGATGGAGTCCGAAAACCTCCCGCTCGAGGATTTGCTCAAGCGCTACGAGGAAGGCATCCAGCTCGTAAAAGTGTGCGAGGAAAAACTGAAATCCGCCGAGCAGCGCATCGAGATCATCACGCGAAACGCCGCGGGCGAGGCGCAGTTGGCGGAGTTTGAGCCGGAGAAAAAAGCGGCCACCGCGCCGCGCGAAGACGTTAGCCTATTCTAGACATGACCCAGCCGATTCTTCCCACGATCCAATCTCCCGACGATATCAAGAAGCTTGCGGAGAAGGAGCTGCCCCAGCTTGCGCAGGAGGTGCGCGACGAACTCGTGCGCGTTCTTTCCGATCAGAATCCGACCTCGGTCGGCGGGCACCTCGGGCCCAATCTGGGCGTGGTCGAATTGACGATCGCTCTGCATCGCGTCTTCGACACGCCCAAGGATAAATTCGTCTTCGACGTCTCGCACCAGGGATACGTCCACAAATTGTTCACGGGCCGCCGTGAGCGCTTTGAGTCGATGCGGCAGTATGAAGGCCTGAACGGGTTCCTCCTCCGCACGGAGAGCGAGCACGATTGCTACGGCGCGGGCCACGCGGGCACCGCGCTCAGCGCCGCGCTCGGCATGGCGGTCGGCCGCGACAAGCGCGGCTCGGATGAGCATGTGGTCTGCATCGCGGGCGACGCCGCTTTCACGTGCGGCGTGAGCTACGAGGCGCTGAACAACGTCGCTGAATCGACGCGGAAATTCATCGTCGTTCTAAACGACAACGAATGGTCGATCGCGAAAAACGTCGGCGCGATCGCCGGTTACTTTAACAAGATCGCGACCCATCCGACCTACGCGCATCTGCATGATAAAGCGGCGCAGTTTGTGGAAATGCTCGGCGGAAAATTTGCCAAGGAGATCGCGCAGAAGGTCGAAGCCGGCGTCAAAAACGTGCTTCTTCCGAGCGTGATGTTCGAGGATCTCGGCCTGCGTTATTACGGCCCGATCGATGGCCACGATACCGCGCTCCTGATCAAGACCTTCGAGTTTCTGAAGACGCAGAACGAGCCCGTCCTGCTCCACATCCTGACGACGAAAGGCAAAGGTTATGCGCCGGCGCTGGAGAAGCCGGACAAGTTTCATGGCCTCGGCAAATTCGAGCCGAAGACGGGCGCGACCGCGGCGGCGGGTTCGCCGACTTATAGCGAGCTCTTTGGCAAGACGCTGGCCAAGTTCGCTGACACGAACAACCAGATCTGCGCGATCACCGGCGCGATGCCGACCGGCACCGGGCTCGTGCATTTCGCGGCGAAACATCCCGACAAATATTTCGATGTCGGCATCGCTGAGGAGCACGCCGCGCTTTTCGCCTGCGGCCTCGCGGTCCAAGGATTCAAGCCGTTCCTCGCCATTTACAGCACCTTCATGCAGCGCGCCTACGACATGATCATTCATGACATGGCGCTGCAAAATCTGAATGTCGCGCTGTGCATGGATCGCGGTGGCTTGAGCGGCGATGACGGCCCGACTCACCACGGTCTCTTCGACATCGGCTACCTCCGCCACGTGCCCGGCATCGTCCACATGCAGCCGAAGGACGAGGACGAATTCGTGGACATGCTTTGGACGATGGCCCACTACACCGGCGGGCCGATCGCCATTCGTTACCCGCGTGGAGTCGGCACCGGCGCCCAGCCCAAGGCGCAGCCCAAGCTTCTCGAAATTGGCAAAGCGGAAGTCATCAAACACGGCAGCACCCAGCCCGCGCGCGTTGCGCTCCTCGGGCTTGGTGGCATGTGCCAGATGGCCGAGGAAGCGGCGGCCATGCTCGAAGCCCAGGGCATCAGCGCCGCGGTCATCAACCCGCGCTGGATCAAGCCGCTCGACACCGGCACGCTGGAATTCTTCGCGCGCAGCGCAGAGGTCGTCTGCACGCTCGAAGACCATGTGCTGCACAATGGTTTCGGCTGCGGGGTGATTGAGCACTTGAACGATGCCGGTATCAAAACGCCGGTCGTCCGCATCGGCTGGCCTGATCAATTCATCGAGCACGGCGCGGTTGATATCCTTCGCAAAAAGCATGGCCTCACCGCCGAGGCTGCGGTGGAGAAGATTCTTCCGCAGCTCAAGGCGAAGAAGGTCGGAGCAGCCAAAAGCGTGGCGTAAGCGGGGAGCCCCGCCGCCCAATGAGCGGGCGCGGCTTAAATGACCGCGTTCAACGCGAGGATGATCACGATGGAGACACAGGCGATGCCGGTTTCCACGACGGTCCACGTTTTCAGCGTCTGCGGGATGTCCATGCCGAAGTATTCCTTTACCAGCCAGAATCCGCCGTCGTTGACGTGCGAAAGGATCAGGGAGCCCGCGCCCATGGCGAGGACCAGGAGTTCCTTGTTGATGCTGGGATCGCCGTGAACCAGCGGGAGCATGATGCCCGCGGCGGTGGTCACGGAAACGGTGGCCGAGCCGACGGCGACGCGCATCATCCCGGCGATGATCCAGCCGAGAAGCAGGGGTGACATGTCCAGTCCGGAGCCCACGGCGGCGAGGGCGTCGCCGACGCCGGAAGCATTGAGCACTTTGGAAAATCCTCCGCCGGCCGCGATGACGAGGAGCACACCGGCCGCGGGGGCGAGGGACTCCTCGGCAAATTTCGTGATGCTCCCGGCGCCGAGCCCGCAATGGCGGCCAAAGGTCCAGAACGAGACGAGGACGGCGATCAACATGGCAACGGTCGGGTTACCGATAAAGTCCGCCCAAGTGCGGATGGAGGCGAGGCGTTGCGCTCGGCCGACCTCGTCGGCCGTAATCGGAGACGTGGCCGCAGCGTAGTCGGGAGCGGCGGGTGCGCCCGTGAGCTGCGTTTCGTAGGCCTGGCTGAGCTTCTGTGCGTCGGCTGTGCTGGGCATCGTCATATCCGCCGCGGTCGCGACGAGCATCAGTAGCACCGGCAGGAGCACGGTAAAAAGGCTGAGCCCAAAGCTGGGCGCCCGCGGGGCGCTCGGTTCGGCACTGGCGCTTGCGCCCAAGCCGCCGAGTTCCAGCGGCACGCGGGGCGTGACCCACCGGGCCAGCAGCGGGCCGGTGATGAGCGCGACGGGCGGGCCGACGATGAGCAGCGACCAGGCGATGGTTTTGCCGACGTCGGCGCCGAGGATATTGATCGCGGCGAGCGGACCGGGATGCGGGGGGATGAGCCCGTGCGCCACGGAAAGTCCGGCGGCGAGGGGCAGGCCGATGCGTAAAATCGGCGTCTTCGTTTGACGCGCGAGCGCAAAGGCGATGGGGCCGAGGAGCAGCAGGCCGACCTGAAAGAACACCGAAACACCGATGACAAAGGCCGCGATCATCACCGCGTAATCCAGCCGCTTGATCCCAAAAAAATTGGCGATGCCGCCGGCCACGACCTGCGCCCCGCCGGATTCCGCGAGCATCTTCCCGAGCATCGTGCCAAGGCCGATGATCATCGCGAGACCACCCAGCGTCGAGGCGGTACCGTCGCGAAAGGCGTCGGCCACCTTCATCGGTTCCATGCCCGCAGCCAGACCGAGGAGCATCGAGACGAGGGTGAGGGCGACGATCGCGTTGAGTTTGAAGCGCGCGATGAGTAGTACGAGGCCGATGATGCTGACGAGCGCGAGCAGCAAAAGGCTGTTGGGCGACAGGACGGCGAGGGTGGGGGAAAGCATGGCGCGAAGTGCATAGCGACTCGCGGCGCGGGGGGCCAACCTTTCTTCGCGACGAGCCCGCAAATGATCGCAGGGGGCGCTCGCCCGCGGCGGGTCACTCCGCGAAGGAGTACCAGAAAATGCCGTCGTCGATCTTCTGGAACTTTGCGTGCGCGCTGTCGCCCGGCGCCCGGTCCATGCCGAGCGGCGTGACGTAGAGCCCCAGCTCCGCGCCGCGGACATCCGACAGCGCCAGCCCGAAGCCATCGGCATAAGCGCGGACACGGCGCGGGCGGAAACGCTGGAAACTGGGCGGGCAGTCGCTCAGCTTCGGGAGGAAATACTGGTGGGGCGGGGCGACGAAGAGCTGTTTATAAAAGCCCGCAGCGTCGCGCCGCAGCACCGCCGGCCCGATCTCCCGCAGCGTCTCCTCCGCGGCCTGCCGGGGATCCTTCGCGCAACTGGCCAGGCTGAGTGCGAGGCCGGCGGAAAGCAGCAGACCAAGCGCTTTCAATTGGCGCGGGAGCGAATCCACGCCCGCTCCTCGCGGGTCAGCGTCTGCGGCGTCTTGCCCAGCCGTTTCGCCTCGATCGCCTCGTAAATCTGATACTCGCGGGCCTTGCGCGCCTCCCACTCCCGCAGTTCCGCGAGGCCTTCCGCGGTCGGCTCGTAAATCGTGTCATTGCTGACCACACGGCGGCGCGACGACGTGGGCTGCGCGCGCTCCCGGCGTTCCATTCGCGCCATCGGCGCGCGCCCGCGCTGGTTGGACGTGGGCTGGACCTTCTCCTCGCGTGCCGCCACGCGCGCGGGAGCCACAGAGCCGCGGCGGGCGCGCTCCTGCGCCTTGAGCTCCGCAAAGTTTTCCCGCGCCTGCACATGGAGCCAGCGCTGATGGTCCGCCGTGCCGGGCTTGGGCTCGGGGGCGACGGTCTCGCAGGCGACGAGCAGCAGGCAGAGGAGGGCAGGGAAAAGGAACTTCATCGCCGCACGCTAAGCAGGGCGCGCGCCGCGGGGCAAGGCGGAGCTAGCGGCGGAACATCTCCAGCGCCGCATCGCGCTCGCGGTGGTGATCGACCATCGGCAACGGGTATCCTTTGGCCAGCGCCAGCCCCGGCGCGGGCGGCTCGCAGAATTTCACCGCCGGCACCTCGCGCAATTCCGGCACCCAGCGTTTGATGTAAGCGCCGTCCGGGTCGAAGCGCTTCGTCTGCGACCACGGATTCTGGATGCGGAAATACGGCGCCGCGTCGGTGCCCGTGCTCGCGCTCCATTGCCAGCCGCCGTTGTTGCTCGCGATCTCGCCATCCACGAGTTTTCTCATGAACCAGCTCTCGCCGTGCATCCACCAGACGTGCAGGTCTTTGGTCAGGAACATCGCCGTGATCATGCGCACGCGATTGTGCATGTAGCCCGTGGCGTTCAACTCGCGCATCCCGGCATCCACGATCGGGAAGCCGGTCTGGCCTGCGCACCAGCGCTGGAAGGCTTCGCCGCCGGGCTGCTGCTCCGGCCGCCAGTGATCCCGCCACTTCAGCTCGCGGTAATGCTCCTGCAACTCGTGGTCGAGCACGTCGGGCCAGTGCCAGAGCACCTGCATATAAAATTCCCGCCAGATGAGTTCGTTGACGTAGGTGCCGATGCTGCGCGCGTGTTTCGGCTCGGCGAGAGCGAGCGCGGCGCACTTTGCATACACCTCGCGGATCGAGAGCGTGCCGTGGCGGAGGTCTTGCGAGAGGCGGGAGTTGGCGCCGCCGAGGGGTTGGTTGCGCGTCGCGGCGTAGTCGGCGATCGGGCCGTCGAGGAAGTGTCCCAATCGTTTGCGCGCCGCCGCTTCGCCGGGCTCGATGATCTGCGCGTCGCTCGTGA
Source organism: Chthoniobacterales bacterium (assembly GCA_038325425.1). Lineage (GTDB taxonomy): Bacteria > Verrucomicrobiota > Verrucomicrobiia > Chthoniobacterales > Chthoniobacteraceae > Chthoniobacter. Next base: position 10,099 of record JBBQIZ010000052.1, on the reverse strand, counting down.
GGCTCCACGTGGCGAGCGTGGGCAGCGGGTCGCTGGGGATGTTGGGCGGCGTGGAAAGCTGGCCGATGGCGCGGCCCGGTGCGGGCTTGTCGAGCTTCGTCCACGCTTTGGCATACGGCGTGAAGACCCGGAAGGGCGTGCCGCCGCCGGTCAGCACTTCGTCGCGCTCGTGAATGGCCACGTCCTTAGGCGCGTGGAGTTTCACGCCCAGCTCCGCAGCCATCTTCGCAAGGCGATCCTCCACCGCGCGGCCATACGGATCGGGGTCGCGGTTGAAATAGATCGCGTTCGCGCCGGTCTCGCGCACGAGCTTTTCCAACACCGCCTCCGCGCGCCCGCGCCGGATGATGAGCCGCCCGCCTTTGGCTTCGAGGTTCTTCGCCAGCGAGGCGAGGCAGCCGCAGAGGAACTCCTGCCGCGGTGCCCCGCACCAGTGATGCTCGGTCTGCCACGCGCTCACGATATAGACCGGGATCACGTGATCGTACGCGGCCACGGCGGAGGTGAGCGCGGTGTTGTCGGTCAGGCGCAGGTCGCGACGGAACCAATGGAGGGCGGTGGACATGTCTCGCACTTTAACGTCTCCGGCGGGCCGGATGATGCCTTTTCTGGTCTGGGAACTCCCCCGACCTAAAACGATCGGACGGCTTCCCTCGCGGTTATCTTGCATGGTGTCCGCTCGCAGCCCGGCGGTCACCGATCATGCAGTTTGCTCTCGCAAGGCCGTCCCGCAACTGCCTTGCGGAACGAGGGGAAGCCCACCCGGGAGATTTACGTCGGAAAAGAGGCCATGCCCCTCATGCGCCCGGCGTCGGGCGGCGACGGGCGATCTCACGGAGGAGCTGGACGTCGACACGGTCCTGATCGCGATAAGTGTCTTTCGACGCGATGAGGGTGGCGAGGTCGAGGTAGGGGACTTCGACGCCGCCGATGGTGGTGCGCAGTGCGGTGGGCAGGGCGTCGGCGTAGCTCACTTTCCAGGCGCGGGTGCTCACATCGACTTCGACTTCATCGGCGATTTTAACGATGACGTTTTCGACGAAGTCCTGCGGGGTGAGTTCCGCGGCGGCGTGGTCTTCGAGCTGGGCCAGCGCGGCGATGACGCGGGCGTGATTTGCCACGTCCTCGGGGATGAGGATGTCCACGTCCTGCGTCGTCCGATCCAAGCCATGGAGGATGGCGGCCCGCGCTCCGACGATGAGGTATCGGGCGTGGTGCGAGTTGAGCAGGCCGCAGACGCGGAGCAGAGGCGATTCGCTCATCGGCAACAGCTACCAGATCCGCGGATTGTCCCCGCGCCGACGCCACTGTTCCCATTCTGCCCACGTCCGCGCCTTAAAGACGAAGCCGCGGGGGCGGGGAAAGGGATTTAGGAGATCGATCTCGCGCTCCAGAAGCCGGGAGCGTTCGTGGAATTCCGCGGGCGTGGACAGCGGACGGCGTTTCCCGACGATCTTCATCGGGTGCACCGCGGCGGGCGCTAGTCCGGCGGCGTGGGGTGAGGAAGTCGCGTTCAAAGCGGTCCGATTTTAACTGCATTCGCAGGTACGGCGAAGGGAAATGTTCCGAAGCCGCAACGGCGGCGCTCAGCCTTTCACGGCCGTCCGGCCCGACAGGGCGCGGCTGAGGGTGAGTTCGTCGGCGTGCTCGAGGCCGCCGCCGGCGGGGAGGCCCTGGGCGAGGCGGGTGACGCTCACCGGCAGGGCGCGGGCGACTCGCTGTCCACGTTCACACTGGGCCGAAGCCGAACCGATACCTCAGTTTCGTTGCGAAACGAGCCTCGCTTGCGGTTGGCTCGGTGCCGAGCGGTGCATAGCCGTAGATGTGCAGCCGACCAGTGGCGTTGAGCGCCGCGAATCACCTGCGCCCGGTTCGCCAGCGCGGCGCGCACAGCTTCCACGCGATCCCCGTGCGCCGCCGGTGTCGTATCGTGCGCCTCGCCTTCCATGATGACGTCGACCCCGCCGCGAAGTGCCGAATCCGAACGACATGCCCTCCATGACCGGTCAAAACATCGCGACACGAGGAACGAACCGATGGTACTTTGGCTCGAAATGATCGCACACGACGCCACCACGCGGGCGATGTCGAAGCTCCAGACGAGCTTGCCGTGCTCCACTTCGAGTTCGGCTTCCTTCACCCTGCCGCCGGGCGCCTTCTTCAAGGCGATGGCTTCGGCTTGGGAGCGCGTGACTTTGGCGCGCGAGGCGAGTTTGGTTTCGGGAGTTGCGCAACCGGCGAAGGCGAGCGCGATGGTGTGTTTCATGGTTGGGAAATGGCGTGTTCCGTTTTCGCGGAGCCGTGTCCGAAGGCCGCATACAGAGCAGGCATGACGAAGAGGTTGAGCAGCGTTGAAGTGACGAGGCCGCCGAGGATCACGACCGCCATCGGGTATTCGATTTCGTGGCCGGGGACGTTGCCTTTGACGATGAGTGGGAGGAGCGCGAGGCCGGCGCACGAAGCGGTCATGAGGATCGGCGCGAGCCGCTCTTCCGCGCCGCGCAGGACGAGCGCGGGGCCGAAGGTCATCGCTTCTTCGCGCTCGAGATGCTGGTAGTGACTCACGAGCATGATGCCGTTGCGCGCGGCGATACCGAGGACGGTAACGAAGCCGACGAGCGAGCCGAGCGAAAGAACGCCGCCGGTGAGGAATGCACCGATGACGCCGCCGATGAGCGCGAAAGGCAGCGTGAGGCCGACGAGAAGCATGAGCCGGGTAGAGCGGAAATCGACGTGCAGCAAAACGAGGATGCCGATCAGCGAGAAGGCAGAGAACAAGAGCAGGCGGTCTTTGGAGCGCTGCCGCGCGGCGTATTCGCCGAGGAACTCGGGGTGGTATCCGCGATCAAACGCGATCTTGCCGACGCGTGCTTCGATCTCGCGCGCGACGCTGCCGAGGTCGTTGCCGGCGACGTTGCAGGTCACGTCGAGGCGGCGTGAAGCGCCTTCGCGTTTGATCTCATTCGGCGTGGGGATGATCGCGATATCGGCCACATCGCCGAGCGGCACATGACCGCCGCCGGGTGTCTCGATGGAGAGTTCGCGGAGCGCCTGCAGGTCGGTGCGGACGCTCGGGATTCCCCACACGGCCACGTCGAAAACTTTCTGATCGCGATAAACTTCGCCAACCTTGGTACCCTTGATCAGCGTGGTAGCGGCACGCCGGACGGCGCCGGGCGTGAGGCCGAAATTCGCGGCGGCTTCCGGCTTTAGCTTCACCTGCACCTGCGGCACGAGGATTTGCGGCTCGACCTTCAAATTGATCACGCCGGGCACGTTCGCGATTGCCTTGCTCACGGCCTGCGCGCGCTCGCGCAACACCGCGAGATCGGGGCCGAAGAGGCGCACCACGACCGTCGCGCTCGCGCCGCTGAGCACTTCCTTGATGCGCTCTTTCAAATACGTGAGCACGTCGCGGAAGAGGCCCGGATAGCCATCCACGACTTCCTGGATTTTCGCGACCGTCGGGTCGTAGTCGGCCTTCGGGTCGAGGCTGATCCAGAGCTCGGTGAAGTTCGGGCCGACGACTTCATCGGCGACTTCCGCGCGGCCGATGTGCGAGCCGAAGTTGCGCACGCCGGGAATGGCGCGCAGCTCCTTGCTCACCTCGACGGTGATGCGCGTCATCGCCTCCAGCGAGGTGCCGGGCTTTTCCACCCAATGCATGAGGAAATCGGTTTCCTTGAAGTTTGGCAGGAACTCTTCGCCAAGTCGCGGCACGGCGGTGCCGGTGGCCAGGAACGCGACCGCCACGAACGCTGCGGCCCAGCGCGGATACCGCACGAGCGAAGGAAGCACGCCGCGATATATCCCTTTCAAAAAACGCACGAGAGGCGCGTCTCCACTGCGCTCTTTCGCGCCCGGTAGCAGGATCAGGCACATCGCGGGCGTGACAGTGAGCGCGACGGCGAGCGAGGCCATGATCGCGAGCACATACGACAGCGCGAGCGGCCGGAAGAACGTGCCGGCGAGGCCATCGAGGAAGAACACCGGTAGAAAGACCAGCACCACGATGAGGCTCGCGAAGACGACGGCGCTGCGGACTTCGAGCGAGGCTTTCAGCACCACCTGAAAGGCGGACTCCGGGCTGCCGGCGAGCCGGTTCAGGCGCATCCGGCGCATGATGTTCTCCACGTCGATGATCGCGTCATCGACCACCTCGCCGACCGCGATGACGAGGCCGGCGATGACCATCGTGTTCATCGTGCCGCCGCGGTAGTAGAGCACGACCGCCGCTCCGATGAGTGAGAGGGGAATCGCGGAAAGGCTGATCATCGCGGTGCGCCAATCGAAGAGGAAGGCGACGAGGATGACCACCACCAGCGCGCAGCCGAGGAGCATCGCGTGCGTGAGATTGTCGAGCGACCGCACGATGAAAGTCGCCGGACGGAAGATCGTGGGATCGATTTCCACGTCCTTCATGCCGGGCCGCAGCGCGTCGAGCGCGGCTTCGACTTTTGTCGTCACGTCGAGCGTGTTTCCCCACGGCTGCTTTTCCACGATGAGCAGCAGGCCGAGACCGTCGTTGATCACCGCGTCGCCGATCGGCGGCGGATGGCTGACCACCACTTGCGCCACGTCGCCGATGCGCAGCGGCACGCCATTGGCGAATTTCACGACGGTGCGCGCGAGATCGTCGGGCGTGGTGATTGCGGAGTAATGGCGCACGGGCATCCGCTGATTCGGCGTGTCCACAAAGCCACCGGCCGCGACCACCGCGGCATCCGCCGCCGCGCGCTCGACGGAATCGAGCGTGACGCCGTGCAGCGCGAGTCGGTCGGGATCGACGAGCACTTGGAATTGCCGGTCGCGCTGTCCCCAGATGGCGACATTTGCGACGCCGGGAACGGCCATGAGCCGCGGGCGGATCGTCCAGAGCGCCAGCTCGGAGAGGTCCATTTGCGAAAGCGTTTTGGACGACACGCCGATCTTCAACGCGCGGCTCGTGGAGGAGAGCGGTGAGAGCAGCACGGGCGCATGCGCGACCGAGGGCAGCCGCGGCGCGACGGTGGCGATGCGCTCCTGCACGAGCTGGCGCGCGCGCATGAGGTCGGTGCCTTCTTCGAAAATGCAGACCACCGACGAAAGTCCGAGCACGGATTTTGAGCGCAGCACTTTCAACCACGATGTGCCGTTCACCGCGTTTTCGAGGGGCACGGTGATGAGGCTCTCGACTTCCTCCGTGCTCAGGCCGGGAGCTTCGGTCTGCACCTCCACGAGCGGCGGCGCGAACTCCGGAAAGACATCGAGCGGCGTCGTGCGCAGCGAGTTGATCCCGACGACGATGAGCACGCACGCCAGCGCGAGGACGAGCACGCGCTGGCGCAAGGACGCGGAGACGATCCAGGAGAGCATGGGTTATTTGCCGACGCCGAACTCCGTGCCGAACAGCTCCGCGACGCCGACCGTCACGATCTTCGCACCCGGCGCGGGGCCGCTTTCCAGCACCGCTTCCTGGCCGACGACTGCGCGCACTTGCACGCGCCGATGCGCGTAGGTCTGCGGACTGATCTGTTCGTAAACCCATGCACCGCCGTGAATGTCATGGACGACCGCGGACCAAGGCACGACGAGGCTTTCCTCCGGCTCTTGCAGCGGAATGGTGACGCCGACTTTCTGGCCGAGCCGCAGCCCGAGATCGTCGTTGGCGACTTCGTAAAACAGATCGACCGTGGAAGCCGTGGCGTTTGCGGACGGTGGCGCGGCAACTGGCTTCGCCGCACGCGCCTTGGCGCCCGCGGGATCGGCAAGCCCGCCGACGTGCGCTTCCGAGGCGGTGTTCAGCTTCGGCAAATCGCCAACGTAAACCGGCACGCGGACCCACAGCAGTTTGGGATTGAGCACGTCGAGCACGGGTGCGGCAAGCAAGCCGCGCCGGGCCTGCGCGGTGCGCAGCGCGGCCTCCGCTTGCTGCATCGCGGCGCGCGCTTCATCGACCGCGCGTTCGCTGCCCGCCTTGTTTTTCAAAAGCTGCTCGGCGCGTTCGAAGGCCACCTTCGCGGCATCGTGCGTCACCTTCGCCTGCTCGACCTGCCCGTCGGCATCGACCTGCGCTTCGGCGATGCGGATAAGATCGGTCGGCGTGAGCGACGGGAGAATCGAGAGGATCGATTGCCCGCCGGGCTTGGCTTTATCGGTCTCACCGCCGGTCATCCGCGCTGGGACCATCGCCTCGCCGCCGAAAGTGCGCGTGCGCGGGACCGACTTGCGCTCGACGGCGGCGGTCTCGATGGCGAGCCGCTTCTCGGCATCCGGCGTGAGCTTGACCGTGGCGAGATCGGCTTCCTTCACGCCGTTTGCGATTATGGCGGGACCGGGCTTTTTGTCATCGGCCGCGAAGATTGAGCCGCTGGCGAGCAGCGTGCTTGCGAGGATTGCGATGCGTGAAAGAGGAAGTGTGTGCATGGCGTGAGTGCGGCTCATTTTCCCGGCATCCGTCCACCGATCGCTCGCTCCAGTTCGGCGGTGGCGCGACGGAGATCGACGGCCGCGGCGGCTTCTTTCGCGCGGGCGTCGGTGAGTTTGCGCGTGCTTTCGAGCACAAGGAGGATCGCCACGTTACCCGCCTCGAAAGCCTGCTGTGATTGCCCGACAGCCTGCTCCAGCGGCGGCAGGATGCGCGCGTGCCATTGGTCGTAGCTCTGCTGCGCTTGCAGCGAGCGAAGGTGTGCCTCGCGGACTTCGAGCATGATGCGGTCGCGCACGGTGAGGTATCCGCGCGCGGCCTTCTCCAGCCCCGCTTCGGCGCGCGCGCGTCCGCCTTGGTTTTGGTTGAAGATCGGAATCGTCACATCCAGGCCGGGACCGACCTCGATCCGCTGGCGCGTGCCGGCGCCCTGGGTGGTTTCGATTCGGTTGCGGTTGGCGTCGAGTGAGGCGGTGAGTTGGAAGATCTCCGCCTTCGCCAGTCCCTGCCGCGCGCCGGCTGCTTCCATGGCGATTTCTGCCGCGCGCAAATCGGGCCGCGAGGCCAGCGCAATCTTGACGAGTGCGGCCGAGTTTTGACTGATCCGCGGCGGACGGCCCGACGCCACCGCCGTGACCGGTGTGCCCGCCAACCCAAGTCCCAGCAAGCTTCGCAGCCGCTCGCGGGCCACGGTGACATCGTAACGCGAGCGGGCGACGAGTTCATTTCCCTGCAACGTGTCGATGCCGACCGTGCCGACTTCCAGTTCGCTGACATCACCCGCGGCGACGCGCGCCCGTGCGAGTTCTTCAATCTTCGCGGAAAGCGTCGCGGATTCCTCCGCGAGCTTCAGCCGTTGCTCGGCAGCGAGGGTCTCGGCGAAAGCGAGCTTCACATCGCGGATCAAGTTCAGCCCGTTTTGCACGAGCAACTCGGCCGTCTTTTCGTAGTCGAGCTTCGCGGCTTTCACCTTGAGAGGACGCAGCCAGAGCAAGTCCGCCGCGAGCTTCGCGGTGAACTCCAACTGTTTCGAGCCAGAAGGAAAAAGGAGAGTCAGCGTCGGATTCGCCACCACGCCGGCCTGCACCACGTCGGCCCGCGCGATGCCGAGGTCCGCGAGCGTTTCGAGGAAGGCCGCGTTATTGCACAGCGCGATTGAGACAGCCTCATCTTCCGTGAGTCCATTGCCGATCGAGACGCCGCGCGGCATCGCAATCACGCCCGGCGCGCCGTGCCCGAGCGTGTGCCCCGAGCGCTGTTCCAGCGCCGCCGACACCCGCTCCGAGCCCTTGGGCAGGCCGACGCAGCCACTTAGAACAGCCGCGCCCGCAAGCAGTGCGAATCGCGTCACCACGGTCCCTGTGCATCCCCGCGCCGGGTTTGCCCGCAGGTTGGTCTGGCTCCGCGAAGCGGTGGGCGAAACGACGAATGAAAAGAGGACCCGGGCATGGAAAAGTTCAGGATTCTACCTGTGTAAAGGTGACAGAACCGGCGGTCCTTAAATGACAGGATTGTCATCTGCCCCGCCGACGAGGCACGGCGGGTTGGGATATGCGAGCGCCGGTGCGACGCCGAGCGTGAGCTGGAAATCCGTCCACTCTGCATCAGCACGGGTAAGCGTGAGGTCGCCGCCGTGGGCGCGGGCGAGCTCGCGGGCGAGCGAAAGGCCGAGGCCGTGGCCGGAGATTGTCGCGGCATGTTCGGCGCGGTGGAAGCGCTCGAAGATCCGCGAGGCGTGCTCGGGCGGAATGCCGGGACCGGTGTTGCCAATGGTGACGGTCAACGCCGCGCTGGCGGCGCGCAGGACGACGCGAATGCTGCCGCCATCGCGGTTGTACTTCACGGCGTTCTCAAAAAGATTGAGCAGGATTTGCGTGAGCCGACCGCGGTCCACCGGCGCGAAGGCCTCGGTGGGAAGCTCGGTTTCGATGCTGATGCCGCGCTCCTCGGCCATGATGCGCGCGTCTTCCACGCACGACGCGACGACTTCGCTCACGTCGGCCGGGCGCAGGTCGAGCTGGAGCTTGCCGGCATCCGCGCGCGCGAGGAGCAGCAGGCTTTCTGTGATGGCAGAAAGCCCGCGCGTCTGCTCCAACAGCGCAGCCACGGCGCGCTCGCCAGCGGGGCTCACTTCGCCGGAGCGGAGCAGATCTTCGATGCCGGAGCGCAGGATGGTGAGCGGCGTTTTCAGCTCGTGCGAAGCATCGGCGGAAAAACGCATCGCCTGGCGAAAGCTCGCATCCAGCCGGTCGAAGGTTTCGTTGAGTACCATGGCGAGGCGGCTGATTTCATCGCACACCGGCGGCACAGGGAGGCGTTGGTCGAGGCGCGTGGCGGTGATTTTTTCCGCCGCAGCGGTGATCCCGCGCACGGGGGCCAGCGCCTGCCGCGCGATCCACCAGCCGCCGAGTGCAACGGCGGCGAGCACCACGGGCAGCGCGATGAAATACGACAGCGCGATGTCGTAAACGAGTTCCTCGATCACGTCCAGGTCGGTCGCGAGGTGGACGGTGACGCCGCCTTCCGAAACAACGACTACGCGGCTGCCGTGTTCGCCGATCTCCCGCGTGTGAGCGCCGGGCCGCAGGCCCGCAAGACGATACGAGCCGAGATTCTTCGAGCGATAAAGGGAGGCGCCATCGGGGCCGGTGATCTCCAGGAAACGCCGCGGGTTGTCACCCGGCCGCAAGAGTTCTTCCACCTCGCGCGGATTGATCCACTCCAGCCGCGAGTCGCGTTTGCGAAACTCCTCAAGGTAATGCCGGGCGTCGTCGCGCAGCCGGCCGTCCATCGCGTCCATCTCCTCGCGGTGTAGGAAAAAAGTCGTTGCCGCGCCCACGATGAGCAGCGCCCCGCCGACGACCAGCACCGAGAGGAGCATGATCTTCCTGCCCAGTGGGAGCCGCTGAATCATGAGACGCTCTCCCGTACCGAGTAGCCGACGCCGCGCACGGTGTGCAGCAGCTTCTCGTCGTGGCCGTCGTCGATTTTGCGGCGCAGCCGCTGCACATAGACATCCACGACATTCGTGCCGGTGTCGAAATGGTGATCCCACACCTGCTCGCAAATCTGCGTGCGCGTGAGCACGCGGCCCGGCGTGCGCATCAGATAATCGAGAAGCGCGAATTCTCGGACCGAGAGGTCGATCGGCTGGCCGGCGCGCGTTACTTCGCGCGTGATGAGATTCATCGTGAGGTCGCCCACGCGTTGCAGCGTGGAGCGCTCGCCCGCGCCGCGTCGGCTCAGGGCCTGGATGCGCGCGACGAGCTCGTCCATCGCGAAAGGCTTCGCCATGTAATCATCGGCGCCGAGGTTCAGCCCCTCGACCCGCTCGGAGACTTCGCCGCGCGCGGTGAGCAGCAGCACGGGCGTGTTGTTGCGGCCTTGCCGGAGCTGGCGCAGGACGCTCAGGCCGTCGCGGCCGGGCATCATGATGTCGAGCACGATCACGTCATAGGGCGTCGTGCGCGCGAGTTCGAGCGCCTCGTCCCCGCGATGCACTTCGTCCACGGTATAGCCGGCCTCGCGCAGCGCTTTGCGGACAAAGGCGGCGATCTTTTTTTCATCTTCAGCGAGCAGGATGCGCATGGGTGGAGAATAGCGCGGACTGTCGAGACCGCGGCGCGAAAAGGAGAGACGCAGCGCGTGACGGCACGGTGCGGCGGAAGATTACGGAACTGTCATGGCGATGTC
>JBBQIZ010000051.1:0-24670 GCA_038325425.1 Chthoniobacterales bacterium | reverse complement strand
GCTGCGTTGATGTTCACCGGACTGCTCTGCACCTGGCTGCTGCGCTTGGCGATGCACCCACCGCAGGCCACTGGAGGGAGTTGATGCCCGTGCGTTTGGTGCTGCTGAGGCGGGTTTCAGTGCCGGGCTCGACGGCCTGACATTCCATTTGCGCGCGGGGCGGGGACAGTGTGATAGTCGCTCCCCTCTTATGACTCTGACCGAAAAAGTCCTCGCGCGTGCCTCCGGCAAAGCGCACGTCCAGGCTGGCGACAATGTGTGGGTAAATACGGATATCCTCATGACGCACGATGTGTGCGGGCCGGGCACGATTGGCGTCTTTAAGCGCGAGTTTGGGCAGCATGCCAAGGTCTGGGACCCCAAGAAGCTGGTCATCATCCCGGACCACTACATTTTCACGGCCGATTCGATGTCGAATCGCAACGTGGATATCCTGCGCGACTTCGCCCGCGAGCAGGGGCTGCCTTATTTCTACGACGTGATCGACGACGAGAATGGGCACTGGCAGTTCGACACCGAGAAGGGCCAACTGAAGAAGCAGTACGGCTCGAAATACACCGGCGTCTGCCACACCACGCTGCCGTGGAAAGGCCACACGCGGCCGGGCGAAATCCTCTTCGGCACCGACTCGCACACCTGCATGGCGGGGGCGTTCAACCAGTTCGCCACGGGCATCGGCAACACCGACGCGGGGTTCATCCTCGGCACGGGCAAGCTGCTGATCAAGGTGCCGGAGACGATGCGCTTCTACCTCGAAGGCGCGATGCAGCCGGGCGTGATGGCGAAGGATGTGATCCTGCACGTCATCGGCGATATCGGTTTCGACGGCGCGACCTACCGCGCGATGCAGTGGGAAGGCCCGGGCGTTTACAACATGACGATGGACGACCGCATGACGATCGCGAACATGGCGATCGAAGCGGGCGGCAAAAACGGCATCTTCCCCTACGACGAAAAGACCGGCAGCTATGTGCGCGAGCGCGTGGCGGAAAACGGCACCAAGGCCGACTTCGAGCCCGTCGAGTTGGATAAGGACCAATCGTTCATCTACGACAAGGTGTTCGATCTCGCGAAGCTCGAGCCGACCGTGGCGTGCCACCCCGATCCGGGCCAGCGCAAGCTGGCCAAGGAAATGAGCGATGTCTCGCTCGACCGCGCTTACATCGGCTCGTGCACCGGCGGCAAGACCAGCGATTTCCTCGCTTTTGCGCAGGTGGTGAAAGGCAAGTCGGTGAAGATCGATACCTTCGGCGTGCCCGCGACGACGAAGGTCGTGCAGGAACTGAAGGACACCCTCTGGGGTGGGATCAGCGTCTGGTCGATCCTCGAAAGTGCCGGCGTCCGCATGACCGAAAACGCTTCGTGCGCCGCGTGTCTCGGTGGCCCGGTGGATACCTTCGGCCGCATGAACAAAGGCGGCATGAAGTGCATCTCGGCGACCAACCGCAACTTCCCCGGCCGCATGGGCAGCAAGGAGTCGCAGGTGTTCCTCGCCTCGCCTTACACCGTGGCCGCCAGCGCGCTGACCGGCAAGATCACCGATCCGCGGGAGTTTGTGAGCTGACCTTGAGCCGCCGTGCAGCCGGGCGCGAAGATGCAGACATTGCCGAAATTTACGATCGTCCGGATGCTGCGCGCTCCCTTTTTGAGATGTCTGGTCCCGCTGATCTGCCTGGCAGCGCTCGCCGGTTGCGAAACGGCGACGGGTGTCTCCGGCGGACGGGCGATGGTCGCGGTTCCCACGACGGCGTTTTACAAATACGGACCGGCGCAAACCTTCGGTCCCGATTTCCTGCTCAAACAGGACACGAAAGTGACCGTCCTGAAACGCGACTGGGCCTTCACTCGGGTAATGACCGACGACGGCACCGCGGGCTACATCGCGAGCGAAGACTTGAAAGCGGCGCCTCCCGAACCGCCGCCCCCGACTGGCTCCTCCAGCGGGGTCCGCACTTCTTCCTCCGGAAAACCCAAACGCAGCAACGTCAGTTCAACGCCGGGTTCGCCGCTCTTCGACATGAGCGATCTGCCCGCGCTTCCGCCGGACGACGAACTTCCCAAACCCGCTCCTGATTTCCGATTCTAAAACCCACCGCCATGTCCCACGTCCTCACCAGCCCGATCTTCGTTTGCCGCGACAACATCGACACCGATCAGATCATCCCGGCGCAATATCTCACGCTCGTCCCGACGATCGCCGAAGAATACGAAAAGCTCGGCAGCTACGCGATGATCGGCCTGCCGGATGATCAGTATCCGGTCAAGTTCGTGCATCCCGGCGATTTGAAGACGCCTTACAAGATCGTCATCGCGGGCCGCAACTTCGGCTGCGGCAGCTCCCGCGAACATGCCCCGATCGCCATGGGCGCGGCCGGTGTCGAAGCCGTCGTCGCGGAATCCTTCGCGCGCATCTTCTTCCGCAATTGCGTCGCGACCGGCGAACTTTACCCCTACGACGCCAAGGAACGGCTCTGCGACAAGCTCAAGACCGGCGACATGGGCACGCTCGATTTCGACGCCGACACGCTGACCGTGAACGGCACGACCTACAGCCTCAAGTCGCTCGGCGAAGTCCGCCCGGTGATTGATGCGGGCGGTCTCTTCAACTACGCGCGCCAGAACGGGATGATCGCGGCGCAGACTCAGTAGTCGCGCACCAGCATGTAATCCGCGAATGCGCGGAGCGTCGCGGCGTTTTTGCCGAAGGGCTGGAGCGCGCGGTGCGCGGCCACGGTGAGGTGGTGCGCTTCGTTGCGCGAACGTTCCAAGCCGAAGATCGCGGGATAGGTCGCCTTCGTGGCGGCGACGTCTTTGCCGGCGGTTTTGCCGAGCTTTTCGGTCGTCTGCGTGACGTCGAGAATGTCGTCGATGACCTGAAAGGCGAGGCCGAGGGTTTGGCCGAATTCGGTCAGCGCGGCGAGGCGCGCGGGCGTGGCGTTGGCGCTCATCGCGCCCAGTCGGATGCTGGCGGTGAGCAGGGCGGCGGTCTTGCAGCGATGAATGTATTTGAGTTCCGCACCGCTGATCTTTTTCCCTTCGCCTTCGAGATCGGCGACCTGACCGCCGATCAGCCACTGGCTGCCGCTGGCGGTGGCGAGTTCGCGGATCAGCGCGGGCATTTTGTAACGCGCAGTTTCCGGTGCCTGGGCGAGGATTTCAAAGGCGATGGTCAGCAGCGCGTCGCCGGCGAGGACGGCGATGCCTTCGCCAAAGACCTTGTGCGCGGTGGGGCGGCCGCGGCGCAGATCGTCGTCGTCCATGCACGGGAGGTCGTCGTGGATGAGCGAGTAGGTGTGAATGCACTCGACGGCGCCGGCGGCGGGCAGCGCATTTTCCGAGGTGCCGCCGCAGGCTTCGGCCGCGGCGAGGGTGAGCGCGGGGCGGAGGCGTTTACCGCCGGCAAAGAGGCTGTAACGCATCGCTTGGTGGATGGTGCGCGGCTTGACGGTGGCGCGCGGGAGGAAGCGGTCGAGGGCGCGATCGATGAGCGCGCCGCGGCTGCCGAGGTAAGCTTTCAGGTCCATGAGGGGCGACCAGAGTGCCGGGGGAGCGCGCTCGGGAGAAGTGGAAATGTGAAGTCCACGCTCGTCCGCGCGGCACCTCGGTTTACGGTCCAGCGGTGTGAAGCAAGTTCGCCCACCGCGTCTCGTGATCGTTGGCAGTTCGAATACCGATCTGGTGTTGCGCTGTGCGCAGTTGCCGCGGCCGGGCGAGACGCAGTTGGGCGGCGAGTTTGCGCGCTTTGCCGGTGGCAAGGGTGCGAATCAAGCAGTCGCGGCGGCGCGCGCGGGAGCGCACGTCACGTTTGTCGGCCGGCATGGTGATGACGAATTTGGCGGCACGGCGAAGGCGGCGCTGCGGGGCGAAGGAGTCGATGTGCGTCACTTTCGCCAATGCGCCGGGGCCCCAAGTGGAATTGCGCTGATTTTTCTCGGCGGACGGACGCGGGAAAATCTTATCGCGGTCGCACGCTCGGCGAACGATCAGCTTTCCGCGGATGATGTGCGCGCAGCGGCGTCCGCGGTGGGGCGAGCGCAGGCGGTAGTTGGCCAGTTGGAAGTGCCGCTGGCGGCGGTGCAGGCCGCGGCCGAACTCGCGGCCCAGCATGGCGTTCCTTTTCTTTTGAATCCTGCGCCCGCGCGGAAGTTGCCGGCGCGCTTGCTCCGCCGGGTGCACACGCTGACGCCGAATGAAGCGGAGGCGGAAGCACTGACCGGGCTCCGCGATCCGGCGGCCGCGGCGCGAGCGTTGCGCGCGCGTGGTTGTCGCAATGTCGTGGTGACGCTTGGCGCCCGGGGGGCCTGGGTTTGTGCGGAAGATGGTGAATGGCCGGTGCGCGCGCCGCGCGTGAAGCCGGTCGATACGGTGGGGGCGGGCGATTGTTTCACCGCGTGGCTCGCGGTGGGCGTCGCCGAAGGGATATCGCTCAAGGCCGCGGTGGAGCGAGCGGTTCAGGCTGCGGCGCTGGCGGTGACGAGAGCGGGCGCGCAAGCGGGCATGCCGCTTCGCGGCGAAGTGGGATAGGAACCGACCCGGTCAGTGCCGGCCGAGCAGGCCGGCAAGGTGGCGCCAGACGTTGGGGTGTTCGCCGCCGGCCATCACGCTTTCCAGCCAATTGGCGACCGCTGTTTTCAACTGATGCGCGTCGGCCAAACGATCTTCGCGCGACGGCGAAAGCGCGCGCTCACAAGCCTCGACGAGGCTTTCGGGCCACTGACCGCCGGGAATGTGTGGAGGCGGGGACGCCTCGGCGAGGAGTTCGGCGGGTGTGAACGGTGGCTGGAGGACGTGATCGAGCAAGTCCTCGGCGGATCCTCCCTGGACGAAATCGCGAAGCGTGAGGATGCGGAAGAGGATGGCACCGAGGGCGTGGACGTCGGTGCGCGGATCGATGTCGCACGCGCCTTCGGCTTGCTCGGGCGTGGTGTAAGGAGAAAGCCGGGGCCTGGCGTTCACCTCGGGAGCTTGCACGGGCCGGTGACCGGTGTCGGGCGGAGCGACGAGGCGGGCGAAGCTCCAATGTTCGACGAAGACCTCGCCGAATCGTCCGAAGATGATCGCCTCGGGTCGCAGCGCGCCGTGGATGACGCCGCGGCTGTGAGCGAAATCCACGGCGCTGCAGGCTTTGAGGAAAATCTGCAGGAGCGCGTGGAGCGAAGCATGCGGCGCGGCGAGGTCGCCGGAAGCCATGCCGGCGAGCAGGTCGGCGAGCGATTCCCCTTCGATAAAGCGGGTCGTGGAGAAGAGGCCGATCTCCGGATCGAAACCGAAATCGTAAATCGGCAGGATGCTGGCGTGGGGCAGTTGCGCCGTGATCTGGACGTCGCGGATGAAGGCCAGCACTTGCGCGGCGTTGGCCAGCGTCGCCGGATGAAGGACTTTCATGGCCACGATGCGGCGCAGCAGGTTGTCTTCGGTTTCGAAGATCGTGCTGGTGCGGCCCTGGACTACGGGGTGGCCGACGGTGTAACGCGCGGTCCGAAGAAAGCCCGTGGGCAAATGAGGGAAGATCGCGGCGGGCATCCCGCCGCGCTCGAAATTCAGGGTGGTTTCGCCGAGGGTGATCTCGCTTTCGAGGGTTAGCGACGTGGGGGAGGTGATGCGTGCGCCATCGACGAAAGTGCCGTTGGCGCTGGCGAGGTCTTCGAGCATGAACTGATCTTCGCCGATTACGGTGAGCCGCGCGTGGATGGCGGAGACGGATTCCGCGGCGACGACGATCTCATTTTTCCGATCCTGCCCGATGACGTACCGGCCGCGGCGCACCAGGCAGCGGGCCAGCGTGTGGCCTTCCTGCCGGACGACGGCTTCAAGGGCGAGATGGGCGTTCATGGCGCGGGGTTACTCGATGTGAACGCTATAGGTGTGCGGGCCGAGGCGCAACGCGGTGCCGGAGGTGAGCGGGGCGATCTCGTCGCGTTCAAGAGCCACGCCGTTGACCGAAACCGCGGTTTCGAGCGCGTGATTCTCCAGCCAGAAACAACCGCAGTGGTAATGAAAAGCGGCGGGGCTGGCGCTGAAATCGCGGGTATCCCAGACGAAGCGCCCGTCGGGATCGAGGCCGAAGGCGGCTTCGGTGAAGATCCAGGCGGAATGCCGGATGGGGAATTGGCCGTAGGCCGGCAGGCAAAGGAGCGCGCCGTGCGGGCCGGTGGAAGGTGTCGGCTCCGGGCCGGGCCACGCTGCGAGATTGGCGATCGCCAATGGGCTTGGCTCCGCAGATAAGGTCTGCACAAGTTCCAGCGCGTATTCGTCGCCGAGCCAGAGCAGCGAGCGCCGGGTGAGGGGCGTGGGCGGATCAGGTGGGAGCGGCAGGCCGTTGAGCGTCGAGCCATTGAGGCTGGGGCCGCTGCCGTTGCCGTCGCGCGCTTGCAGGCCGGCGGGGCCGATTTCGAGAAGGGTGTGAATGCGACTCAGCCGGTTGGTGAGCGCGGTATTGATTTCGTTTTCCGGCTGCACGCGCGCGAGATAGTCGGCGTGTTGCGAGGAGCGTCCGATCTGGAAGCGCGGACGCGCCACGAGGCGCAGCGGGGTCGCTTTCGGATCGGCGGGTTCGACCTGAAGGAGGACGCCCGGCTGCACGGCGGAGAGCAACGGGGCTGGGATGCGCAAGGTGCGGATTCGGGAAGAGACTTCCGTGCGCGGCGGTGCGGCACGCTGCAGTTCCGGCTCGGCGGTGAGCAGATCCTGCCAAAGCGTCCGGCAATCGACGTGAGGCTCGTCGAAAAGCGCGCGCTGAAGCACGGCGTTGCCCGCTTCGCGCAAGGCGCCGATCGGGCTGTAGCGGCGGGCGTCGAGTTCGCGGATGCGCCCGCCGAGCAACTCGTAAAGCAGCCGCGCCAGTTCCCGCGGTCCGTCGCTTTCGCGGGGATCGTCCGGATGCTGCGCAGCGGAGATGAAGGTGTGCGCGGTGTCTTCGATCGATGACGCCGGGATCAGTTCGCGCAGGCTGAGGGCGTTGAGTTTGAGCGTGAAAGGCGGCCAGTTCGCGACGGAAGATTCGCTGAGGTGATCGGCGGTCGCGGGATCTTCGCCGTGGACGAAGAGCTTACGGAGCAGGGGACGCGGGGTGGGGACGCCGGCGGCGGTCAGAAAGTCCAGCGTGCCGGGGAGGCTGGCGAGGAGCGTCAGAGCATCGCTGGCGGGGAGTTGGCGCCGGCGGCGCAGCAGATCGAGCAGGGAAATGCCCTCGACCCATTCGTGAACGAGCACGCCGGTCGCGCCATCGAGGCTGTCGAACCGCACGAGATGCGGGTGCGGCAGACATTGCAGGCGGCGCACCGTTTCCTCCAACTGCCCGCGCTCCGCCGGCGGCAGCCCGCAGCCCGCGCCAAACTGTTTGATCGCGACGACTTCCCCAAAAGCCAGATCGCGTGCGCGGAAGAGCCGGCCGCCTGCCGTCGGTGGCAGTTCTTCGAGCAATTCGTAGCGATTTTGCAGGCCGACCGGCGGCGGGTGGTTCGTGGGGGGCTGGGGATTCATTCCACGAAACGCTGGGCGACCGGCATCTTGCGGCCCACGCCGAAAGCGCGGCCGGTGACCTTGAGGCCGGGCACGGCCTGAGCGCGTTTGTATTCGTTGAGATCGACGCGGCGAAGCACCCAGCGGACGGTCTTTTCGTCGAAGCCGCGGGCGATGATCTCGGCGCCGCTGAGCTGTTGCTCGACGTAAAGTTCGAGAATCGGGTCAAGGATTTCGTAGGGCGGGAGGGTGTCCTGATCACGCTGGTCGGGCTTGAGCTCGGCGCTCGGCGGTTTTTCGATGGTCGCGCGCGGGATGATTTCCCGGTCCCGGTTAATCCACTCAGCGAGCCGATAGACGAGCGTCTTCGGCACGTCGCTAATCACCGCGAGGCCGCCGCACATGTCGCCGTAAAGGGTGCAATAGCCGACGGCGAGTTCGCTTTTGTTGCCGGTGGTGAGGAGGAGGTGGCCGAATTTGTTGGAGAGCGCCATGAGCGTCATGCCGCGCAGGCGGGGCTGCATATTTTCCTCGGCGGTGTCTTCGGGCAGGCCGGCGAAGATTTCCCGGAACTGCTCCTGGAAGGTTTCGAAGCTGCGCTGGATCGGAATGGTCAAACAGCGGATGCCGAGCGCGTGGGCGATGGCCAGGGAGTCGTCGATGCTGCCGGCCGAGCTGAATTGCGTCGGCATGGTGACGCCGAGGACGTTCTCCGCGCCGAGCGCGTGCGCGGCAATGACCGCCGTGACCGCGCTGTCGATGCCGCCGCTGAGCCCGAGCACGGCGGATTTGAAGCCGCACTTGTGGAGATAGTCGCGTGTGCCGAGGACGAGCGCGTGAAAAAGTTCCTCGGGTTCGGATTGGAATTTCGAGGCCGCAATCTGGGAGTCCGAACTCAGGTCGACGACGGCGAGTTCTTCGGCAAAGGCGGCGAGCTGATGCTGCAGTTTTCCGTGGGCGTCGAGGACGAGCGAGTGGCCATCGAAGATCAGTTGGTCGTTTCCGCCGATGGCGTTGGCATAGACGATCGGCACGCGGTGCCGGGCGGCGACGGCGGAGAGCATTTCCGCGCGCCGCGGGCCCTTGCCGAGGCCGAAGGGCGACGCACTGAGATTGAGGATGATCTCCGCGCCCTGCGCGACGAGCGCTTCGACCGGCGAACCGCCGTAGAGATGACGCGGCAGGTATTTCTCGGTCCAGATGTCTTCGCAAATGGTGACGCCGATTTTGACTCCGGCGACCTCGACCGGCGCGACGCTTTTCGCCGGCTCGAAATAGCGATCTTCGTCGAAGACATCGTAGGTCGGGAGGAGCGACTTGTGGAAGGTGCGGACGGGTTGCGCGCGCTGGAGAAGCGCGGCGGCGTTGTGGAAAGGCTGGCCGGGCCCGGTGTTCACGTCGATGAAACCGACGAGGAGCGGCACCTCACCGACGGCGGCGTGGAGTTCGGCGAGGATCTCGAGATTCTGCGGAACGAAACGCGACTTAAAGACGAGGTCCTGCGGCGGGTAGCCGGTGAGGGACAGTTCTGGGGTGAGAACGAGTTCCGCTCCGTCGGCGACAAGGGTGCGATAGGCCTCGAGGATGCGACGCTGGTTGCCGCGAAGATCGCCGACGGTGGTGTTGAGCTGGGCGATGCCGATTTTCACAGGAGGCGCGGACGTGCCGCGGGGAAACTATCGGACGCGTTTCTCCGCTGTCGAGCCCTTCAGGCTGTCGCGCCAACCTTCGTTGGACGTTTCGTAGAAGGCTTCCTGCACGATGTGCCGGAACGCCCAAAACAAACACGCGGCGGCAAAGCCGGCGAAGATCATCATCAGGAATTTTTGGGTAAAGGTGCTTTGCACGATTCCCAGCTAAAGCAGGTCCTCTGCCGCGCAGGCTGGACTTTTTCGGCTACCAAAAGCCCAACTGGCCCGTCCGCAGGACATAAATGCCGAGCAGCGCATTGGTCACGGCGTGGGCGAGCACGCAGGCGCTGAGGCTGCGCGTGCGATAGGCGACGTAGTTGAAAAGCATGCCGGTGAGGATCGCGGCTGGCCAGTCGGTGGGCGCGTGTTCGAGGCAGAAGCCGGCGGTGACGAGGGCGAACGATCGCCAGGAGAAAGTCCCCATCGGCACCTTCGTAAAGTCTTCATTGATCAGCCAGCGGAGCAGAAAGCCGCGCCAGAAGATTTCCTCGACCAGCGGGACGATGATGACGAGCCGGATGAAACGCAGGGTGACATTGACCGCGTAGGGCCAGCCGTCGGCGCCGAAGAACGCCGGGTCGAACCCTTCGAGGCGCGGCGGAAAACCGAGCCATTGCTGTGGGGCGATCCAGAGCAGCAGGGAAAGAATCCCGATGCCGATGGCGATCCACGCGCGGCGGGGAGGCTCCCATTCGTAGGCGCGCCAGTAGCGGGCGAGAAGGATCCCGCAGACCAGAATCTGCAGCGGGAACACCCAATAGCTCGGCTCGCGGACCATCCAAAAGGCGAACCCGTCGAAGAAATGGCCGATCGCCCCACCGAGAGCGAGCGTCGCAAAAAACGCGAGAAAAGGCGCGAGATAAGCTTTTTCCGAGCGGGTAGCGCCAAACATGAGCAAAATATGAGAACCTCGAAAGAAACCGAAAACGCCGGACCAACGCCAGAACAACTGCTGCTAATTCTCGACGCCCAACTCTCCGCCCAGCGTTCTCATCGCGCGGGAGCGAGTCGCAATCGTGCGACGATTCTCGTCGTTGGGGTGCTTTTGATCGTCGCCGTCGCGAGCGCGGCCCTGATGGTGCTCAGTCAGATGGTCAGTGATTTGCGCGACCGAGGCGTCTCGAATTCTTCGGACACGCCGACCCAGTACGGAAATTTTTGAGAATCCGGACCGCCCGGCACATCGGCTGCTATTCCCACCTATCGTAATGGCTAAAGCACCTACCTCCGTCATCGGTTTGGATCTCGGGCGATACTCGCTCAAGTCGGTCCTGCTCCAGAAAAAGGGACCGAACCGTTTCGTCCTGACGCACTACGCCGCCCAGACTTTCCATGAGCCTGCGGAGACCGCCGACGCTCTCGGCCGCAATCTCAAGTCGCTATTCAAGGAAATGGGCGGCACGGCGAAAGCCTGCGCGGTCGGCGTCTCCTGCCCGAACTCGCTCATCCGCATCATCGAACAGCCCGAAACGCCGGTGCATCTGCTGCGCGCTGCGCTGCGCCTCAACGGCATGGTCCTGCTCAATCAGGACTGCAAGGAATTCGTCCTCGATTGTGACCGCATCCCGACGAACGAAAAAAGCACCGAAACGGCGGCGACGGGTTACAAACGCTATCTGGTCGGCGGGTTGCCGCGCTCGCAGGTCGCGCTGGTCGGCTCCGCGGTCGAGCAGAGCGGCAATGAAGTCAGCGTGCTTCAGATTGCGCCGATCTGCGCGTTCAATGCCTTCGAGTTTGCATACGAAGATGTTTTCAACAACCAGGCCTTTTTCCTCGTCGATATCGGGCACACCAGCTCGACCGTGATGGTCGGAGTGCGCCGAGAATTGGTCCTTGTCCGGACGATCGAATTCGGCGGCAAGGCGCTGGTCGAGGCGCTGACCGGCCTGAGCGGCGAAGGGCGCGAGGCCGTCCTCCAAGCGCTCGATCAGGAGGACGAAGTGATGGTCGAATATACGCGAGTCGCGCTGAATGCCCTGATCCGCGAGATTCAAAACTCCATCGGGTTCCTCGAACACCGCCACGAAGAAACGATCAACAAAGTTTTCATCTCCGGAGGACCGGCCAAATCGCAGACCCTGCTCAAGGTGCTCTCCGAGGAACTGCGATTGCCGTGCGAATCGTGGAGTGCGGTCTCGAAGTGCGAGACCGCCCTGCCGGCCGACCGCGCGGCGACGTTGCGGCAGCAGAGTCTCGACCTGAACGTGGCCTGCGGAGCCGCGGCGGAACTTTTGAAAGCAAGCTGAGCCATGGCCATTCGTCTCAATCTCTACCACGAAGTCATCAAGGCGAAGGCGCTCAAGCGGCGCGATCCGCTGAAGCTTTCGATCTACGTTTTGGCCGCCATCGCGGCGCTCGGCGCCGGTTGGTATTTCTTCCAGTTGATGCGCATGTCCGGCATCAACGACGAGCTGGCCAGCAAGAAGGCGGAGTTTGAAAAAATCGAACCCCTGGCCAAAGCCGCCAGGGTGCGCGAGGCCGAGTTGTCCGCCCAGGCGCAGCGCAGCGGCCTGCTGGAGAAGCGCATCGAAGGGCGCTTCTATTGGGCGCCGGTCCTCGCGGAGCTCATGCAGATCGTCCCGCGTGAGGTGCAGATCACCCGCATGGGCGGGGAGATCAGCGGGGAAGGTGTGCGGAAGTGCCAGATCACCATCGACGGACTTTCCGCCGGCGCCGATCCGCGCCGGGTTGCGGAGGATCTGCGGACGGCGATCGCGGAAAAATTCACCCCCAATTTCAAAGACGTGACCTCGACCTTCAAGATGCTCGAAGACGGCACCGAGATGGTGATGCTCGACGGCCAGCAACGGCCCACGGCGACCTTCGCGATCAACGTGCAACTCCACACCGGCGAAGAAAAACCCGCCCCACCCGCGCGCAGAAAGAAATGAAACTCGGCAAAGACGAAATCCAAAAACTGGTCCTCGGCGTTCTCCTGTTCTTCGGGCTGGTTTACAGCTACTTCGACCTCCTGCTCGGCCCGTTGAGCAAGCAGCAGGCCGGCTCGCGGCAGAGTATCGCGGCCCTCGGGCCCGAGATCTCCAAGGCGAAGGCGCAGATCGAAAAGGCGCGCCAGCTCGAGGCGAACGCGGAGTCCGCGCAGATCATCTCGCGGCAGGTGGATGCGATGATTCCGGAAGGCTCGCCCGTGGCGTGGTTCCCGCCGCGCATTGCGGACTTTTTCAAGAAACAGGGAATCGACAAAGCGCTGACCCGGTTGAACGGCGAAGTGCCCGACAAGGAAATCCCGGGATTTCGCAAACTGCTCTGGGGCGTGGATCTCCCGAAGGTCGAGTTTGTGCCGTTGGCCGAGGCGGTCGCCGCGCTCGAGAACGAAGAACCGCTGTTTGAAATCGCCACGCTGCAGATCGACGCCAGCCGGGAAGACGTCGAAAGCCAGCGCGCCCTCATCACCCTAAGCAACCTCGTCAAGCAATGAGCTACCGCCTGCCCTGTCTCGCCCTCGCGTTCTCGCTGAGCGCCCTTTCTCTCCATGCCGAAGAGCCCGCTGCTCAATCGACGCCCGTCCCGGCGTATGAACTGAAAAAGCGCTCGGCATTTGCAAACACCGCAGCCGATGCGCGGGCACCCTTCTGGCCGATCGGCTGGGTGAAGCGCGCCGCGAGCACCGCTGTCACGTCGGGTGCGCCGGTCGAGCCGCGCTCAAAACTCGATGAGAAAAGTTTTCGCGTCACCAGCATCCTGCTGGGCAGCGGGGCCACGCAATCGCTCGCGGTGATCAACGGCCGCGCCTATAGCGAAGGCGAGTTTCTGCGGATGCCCAAGGGTGGGGCGGTCCCGGCCGCACGAGTTCGCGTGCAGCGGATCGCGGACGGCGCCGTGACCCTGCAAAACGCGGATCAGACGCTGGTCGCCTCGCTGATGCGGCCGGAACTTTCGGAGCGGAAAGCCGAGGAGTTGCTGACCGATCAGGATCGCTGAGCCGGCGCTGCTACTGGCCGGCGTTTAATTGCGCGAGCACCTCCGGGTCGCGCACATCGGCCCAGTCGCCGGTCAGCTCCAGCACTTGGACGGTGCGGCCGCTGAGCGCGAGCCCGCGGATGGCGTCGGTGAGTTCGTATTCGCCGCGCGGTGACTTTTCGAGTTTCGCAGTGAATTCAAAAATACTCGGGCGGAAGGTATAGACGCCCGCGTTGTACCACGGGCTGGTCGGTTCGCCGGGCTGCGGTTTTTCGCGGAGATCGGTCATCTCGAAACGTTCGTTGACGAAGACCGCGCCGCCCTTGGCGATCTCGCCGGGGTTGTGCTTCACGCTGACCAGCGCTTCGGCCGCGTCGAGCGTGACGAGTCGGTGGTAATTAGCGGGGTCGATGAGGATGTCTCCGTAGCTCAGGACAAATGGGTCGGAGCCGGCGAAGTCTTTGGCCAATTCCACGACGCGCCCGGTGCCGTCCTGGATGATCTGATCGGCGTATTCGACCGCGATCCCGAACTGCGAACCGTCGCCGAAATAGTCCCGCACCACATCGGCGCGGTAGCCGACGATGATTTGGAAATGCGTGACGCCGGCGGCCTTCAATCCATCGACGATGTGCCGGAGGATGGGCTGGCCGCGGACGGCGATCATCGGCTTGGGCAGTTCATTGGTCAGCTCGCGCATGCGCGTGCCTTTGCCGGCGGCAAGGAGGACGGCTTTCTTGACGGTGCTCATTTCTTCACCTCGGTGATGAATTCTGCGATGCGTTCCATGGCGATTTTGATTTGGTCAAGGCCGGTCGCGTAGCAGCAGCGCACGAAGCCTTCGCCGCTCGGGCCAAAGGCCGGCCCAGGCACGCAGGCGACTTTCTTTTTCTCCAGCAGGCCGAGCGAAAACTCGCGGCTGGTCAGGCCGGTGCTGGTGATATTGGGGAAGATGTAAAATGCGCCGACCGGGTTCAGGCATTCGAGCCCGAGATCGTTGAAGGCGCGGACGATGTAGTTGCGCCGGCGTTCATATTCACGACGCATGGTTTCGACCCCTCGCGCGCCGTGCTCGAGCGCTTCGATGGCCGCGTCCTGGGAAGTCGTGTTGGCGCAGAGGATGGCGTACTGATGGATCTTCATCATCGCGTCGGTGAGGATCGCCGGTCCGCAGGCGTAGCCGATGCGCCAGCCGGTCATGGCATACGCCTTGGAAAAGCCGTGGAGAAAAATGCAGCGGTCGCGCATGCCGGGGAGCGAGGCGATGCTCACGTGTTCGGCGCCGTCGTAGGTGAGTTCGCTGTAGATTTCATCGGTCATGACGATGAGATCGTGATCGATGCAGAGACGGGCGATTTTTTCCAGCTCCGCGCGAGTCTGCGTGGCCCCGGTCGGATTGCAGGGGAAGTTCAGCATGAGCACTTTCGAGCGCTCGGTGATGTGTGCTTTCAGCGCTTCGGCGGTGAGGCGAAAGTTGTCCTCGGCGCGGGTCGGCACGGCGACCGCCTTGCCGTGGGCCATGGTCACACTCGGCCCGTAGCTCACGTAGCAGGGCTCGTGATAGATCACTTCGTCGCCGGGATTGATCAGGGCGCGGAGGGCGAGGTCGATCGCCTCGCTGACGCCGACGGTGATGATGACTTCGGTGCGCGGATCGTAGGCGATGCCGAAATGTTTGTGGACGTAACGGCAGATCGAACTGCGCAATTCCGGCAGCCCAAGGTTGGAGGTGTAGTGCGTGCGGCCGTGTTCGAGCGAATAGATCGCCGCCTCACGGATGTGCCAGGGGGTGTCGAAGTCGGGTTCGCCGACGCCGAGCGAGATGACTTCCTTTTCCTGCGCCACGATATCGAAGAACTCGCGGATGCCGGACTTGGGAAGGTCGCGGACATGCGCCGCGATGTGTTTTTTGAGAGTCATGAAGATTTAGGATTTAACGTTTACGAATTAGCATTTGGGAAAGGCGGGAATGCCGCGCTGTCCGCGAAACCAGATGGAGCCGCGAATGCGCGGCTAACGAGCTCGGGCGCTCGAAATGCTAAATTCTAAACGAGAAATGCTAACTGTCCTCATGGCGTGACCGCGAGCCTTTGGGGTTTGGGTTCGCGAGTGAGGGAGACGCCGTTCTCCTTGTAGGCCTTGAGTCGAAAGCGCGTCGCCGTGGAGATCACGCCTTTGATGGTGCTGAGCTTTTCCGCGATGAACGTGGCGATGTCCTGCAAGCTGGTGCCTTCGAGAACGACGAGCAGGTCGTAGCCGCCGCTCATCAAATAGCAGCTCTGCACTTCGGGAAATTTGGCGATGCGCGCCGCGAGTCGATCGAAACCGCCGCCGCGCTCCGGAGTGATCTTCACTTCGACGACCGCGGTGACGGTGGAGCTAAGGACTTTCTGGGAGTCGATCACCGCCTGGTAGCCGAGGATGACGCCGTCCGCCTCCAACTTGGCCAGCCGCTCGATGATCACATTTTCGGCCAGGTTCAGTTCGCGGGCGAGATCAGCGGTCGAGATGCGGGCGTTTTCGCGGAGGAGGGTGATGAGTGGGTCCATGAGTTGAATGGGGCGGCGAGCATACACGCCGTCGGGGGCTGGTCAGGAAAAATCGCGTGCGGTCGGCTACGGCGCTTCGAGAAAAGCGAGCGCCTTGTCGTAGCTGCAGCGCTGGAGGTAGTGCGCGAGCTGGGGATCGACGGGTGCGGGGAGTTGCTTTTGCAGCGCGATGACCTGCTCCGAGATGGTGCGCAGACGTTCGAGGTGGGCGGCCGGGTCGCGGATGTAAAGCTCGCGATCGGCGATGACGGCGAGCCGCTCCCGCAGGGCGGCGGCAAGGGCTTGATGGGGCGTGGCGTTTTCCGGCATGGGCGGAATCTAATCCCGCCCGCCGTTCCGCCAAGCTCAGGCTTTCGCGGCCTTTTTCTTGGGTTTGCTCTCGGCGGCGAGTTGGCGTTCCGCCTCGATCCAGTCGTGATCTTCGTCGCCCGGCAGACCGTGGGTTCGGCGTTTTTCCGCGATGAAATAGGCGCGAAGGGCCACGTCATCCGCCGTGTAGCCGGGCTTTGCCGGGGCCGGTGCTTTGGGTGCCTTGGGTTTGGTCGCTTTGATCGCCGGCTGGGCTTTCGCAGCGGCGGTGGGTTTGCTCTTCCCTGCAGGTTTGGTCACGCGCTTGGCGGGTGCTGCAGGTTTGCTCGTACTATCGGTTTTTTTAGCCATAATCTTCAATCGGTGTTTGGAGATTGCCCTGGGAAGCCCGTCCTCCTCAGGGAGAAACGGTTGAGAACGAGACGGACGATAGTCGTTCTGGTTGAGGCGTAAATGACGAAATGCGCGCGCCTGTCACGCCCCTGTTGCGGACGCTCTCCGCGCCCAATCTTCGAGAAGCGCTGGCGGGGTAAAATCGGCGTCGAGTTCGACGAATGTCAGATACTGCTCCCGGCGGAACCAGGTCAGTTGCCGCTTCGCATAACGCCGCGTGGCCTGCTGGATCGCGGTGACGCACGCTTCGCGGGTCATCGTGCCTTGGAGGAGTTGCCGGATTTCCCGGAGGCCCAGCGTCTGGCTGGCGGTTGGGCCGAGCGGACCAGCCTGGCGAACTTCTTCGATCACGCCTTCGGCAAACATCGTCTCCGTGCGCCGCCGAATTCGGTCGTGCAATTCCTCGCGCGGCCGGTTGAGCACGATCCCGTGGGCGGGGATGGCCGGCGTTTTCCACTGCTCGCGGAAGCTGGAAAATGGCCGACCGGTGAGCAGGCAGACTTCCAGCGCGCGCACGAGACGCCGCCGATTTTGGAGATCGATGACGGCGTGGCTTGCCGGGTCCAGGGCGGCGAGTCGTTCGGCGAGGTCGGTGGTCGATTGCGCTTCGAGTTCTGTGCGCAGCGCAGCGTCGGCGGTCGGCAAATCCGCCAGTCCGTGGGTCAGCGCGCGGAGATAGAGCCCGGTGCCGCCGACGATGATCGGCACACGCCCGCGCGTCCGAATGGCGGAGATTCGGACTTGAGCGAGCCCGAGGAATTGCGCGACGTCGAAGGTCTGCGTGAGCGGGATTTCGCCGACGAGATGGTGGGGAACGCGCGCCCGGAGTGCGGGTGACGGCTTCGCGGTGAGGATGTCGAGGCCGGCGTAGATCTGGAAGGCGTCGGCGCTGATAATCTCACCGCCACAGCGTTCGGCGATGGCGACGGCCAGTTCGGATTTTCCCACAGCGGTCGGGCCGGCGATGATGAAGAGTGGGTTCAATGCGAGAGCGATTCTGGCCTGCAACAGCGCCGCCAGAAAGCAAAAGGCCCACTGCGGACAGCGGGCCTTTTGGAGAGAGTTGGGAGGCGTTTTTTAGCCCCGGTAGTTGGGCTCGCGTTCGCCGCTTTTGGCGCCGCTGACGACGAGTTTTCGACCCATGAAATCCTTGTCGTGGAGTTCGACGACGGCCCGCTTAGCTTCGTCGATCGTGGTCATGGTCACAAAGCCGAAGCCCTTCGATTTTTCGTTATATTTGTGGGTCACGACTTCGGCGTTCTTGACCAGCCCGACGCCGTTGAAAAGTTCGAGCAGATCGCTTTCCGTGGCCTCGTAGCTGAGGTTGCCGACATAGAGTTTGGTCGAAGTGACTTCGACGGACTCCGGCTTGCGGGAGGTGCGGTTTTCGCCGCGGACGGGCGCGCTGGTGGGACGGCGACTGCCGTTAGTTGCGGTCGGCTGCGGTTTGAAAAAGCCGATGAGCTTTTGCCAGAGAGTCTTTTTGGCGGGCGGAGGTTGCGGGGTGCGGGATTCGTTGCGGGTCTGGGACGAACGGCGTGGGCCGCGTCCGGAGCGGCGGCCCGAACCCTTGGGATCGTTGGGTCTCATGTGGATAGGTTTTCAGATGGCGAGTTGTGGCGGTGCCCGGGAAGCGCACGCGAGGTGCACGGTTTCTCCGGTGGTGCGGGGCGCTCGCAGATCGGGGAGCGCGCCGGGGAGCCACTGGGGATAAACTTCGCCGGGGGATGTTGGAAAAAGCCGCCGCGAGGAACGTCCTTCCGAGCCGCCAGAGGCGCAGCGAGATAAACCGCTGCCACAATGGAACGAGGCAACCAATGAGGAGGGAGAAAAGAAATCTGCTCACGGGATTGATTGCTGGCTGAGGGAAACAAAAGCGCACCAAGCCCTTGGCTCGCCCAACACCCGGCGAAGACGTAAGCGAGGTCATTTGTTTCAGCAAGGTGAAACATGGTGACGGCGCAATCTTTCCCAGCGACTTCGTCCGAACGCAAAAAAGCGCGCCCGATCGAGCGCGCTTTTTTGGAAAACCAGTAACGGTCAGTGTTACCGCATGAGCAGCACGGCCCGGGCGCGCTTGATCTCGCGGGTGATCTTCCGATGAAAATGCGCGGGCATGCCGGTCAGGCGACGGGGCAGGATCTTGCCGCTCTCGGTGACGAACTTCTTCAGGATGTCCGGGTTTTTGTAATCGAGCGCCTCCAAGGCGATATCGATGCGCCGCCGCGGCATCGAGCGGTTGGCTTTGCGGAAATTGGTGCGGCGTTGCGGAGTCTTGGGCTGCATGGCGGTTTATTTGGTTTCCCGGTGCAGCGTGTGCCGCTTCAGGTTCGGATTGTATTTTTTCTTTTCGAGCCGGGTCGGAGTGTTCGGGCTCTTCTTGTTGCGCGACGAGATGTAGCGCGAGACGGGTTTGCCTTCAGCTTTCGCTTCCGTGCATTCGAGGATGATGAAATCGCGGCCCATAATATGGTGTGTGGGTTATTCCTTGGTATCAGTTGCTGGTTCTTCTTCTTCAGATTCGGAGCCGCCTTCCTCGTCGGTCAGACCGAAGAGGGAAGTGACTGGGACACGAGCGCGGGTGACCTTGCCCTGTTTTTCAATTTGTGACTGGCACTCGACGGTGTAGCGCGCGAAAGGCAGCGCTTCGAGTCGGGCGTGAGCGATGGGCTTGTTGCTCATTTCGCAAACGCCGTAGGTGCCGAGGTCGACGCGCTTGATCGCTTCCTCGATCTCGTAAAGGGCGTCCTGCTCCTGCGAGAGGAGGCTGAGCGCGAAGTCGCGGTCGTAAGCGTCGCTGCCGGCGTCGGCCTGATGCATGCCGAAGGCGCTCGCTTCGCTGCCTTCGGCACGGGTGCGGAGGTTGTCCTTGGCCACGCCCATCATCGAATCGAGCATCGAGTCGCGGAGTTGGAGGAGCTTCTCCTTCTGCTTTTTCAGGAAAGGGGTCATCACCACAGGCGCGGCGGGTTTACCATTGGGCTTGCCGGGAGCGTGCGGCGCGGCCGCGACAGGCTGCGCTTCCGCCTTGGGCGAACCGTTTGCCTTGGCCGGCGCTTTCACGGCTTTACTGGCCGCTTTCAGTGCAGGTTTTTTCTGGCTCTTCAACGCTTTCGCGGGAGCAGGCTTGGTCGATTTCGCAGCGGGTTTGGCAGGCTTGGCTTTGGCCATAGAATGGAGCGGGGAGAAGGGTCAGGCTTGGGCGTTACGGGGAAAATGAGGGCGGATAGATAGTTGCTTTCCCCAAGGCGCGCAAGGGGAAACGGCACGTTTTTTTGAGCGCCTGCCGGGCCGCGGAAAAGCCCGTTTTTTGAGCCATTTACGAACGCGAAATCAGGAACTCGCGGATGAATACCGACGGAGGGCAAAGTGCCAGAAGGCCCGCGTGGCGAGGACGATGAAGACCGCGGCGCCGATCAGTTGCGCGAGGCCGGCCCAAGGCGATTCAAACGAACGGGCGAGGACGCGCGACGGAACATTGGCGACGATGATTACCGGAATGAAGTAGCTGAAGATGACCTTGAAGATGCCGTGAAAGACCACGTCGGGGTAACGCGCGATGTTGAAGACGTTGTAGTAGCCGTAGATCAGTCCCTGCGCGCGCATGATCCAGAAGGCGACGGTCGCCAGGCCGAAAAGCACGGCGTAATGCACGGCGATCCCAAAGCCGATTGCCACGGCGTAAAGTGCGACCTGATGCGGTTGCGGCACGACCTGCAGTTTCACCAGACAAAAGATCACCATGGCCACGCCGACGAGCGCATTGACCACGTTATCCATCCCGAACTTCCGCGTGGACACGGCGAACTGCGCATCGACGGGCAGAAGCAGCATCAGATCGAGTCGGCCGGTCCGGATCAGGTCGGGCAACTCGGCGAGGTTCACGTAAAAGAATGCCTGGAAAAGCTGCGACGTGATCTGGTGGGTGCCGACGAGCAGCACGCACTCCCACTTCGACCAGTCGCCGATGCTGTCCACATGGCTGAAGAGCACTTCGAGGAAAATGATCTGTCCGAGAAACCAGAGAAGCTCCACGACCATCCAGAGGGTGAAGTTCGCCTTGAAATTCATCTCCCGGATCAGCGAGTTGCGGATCATCAGCCAGTAGATTTCGAGATAGCGGCGCATCGCGGTTTAGCCTCCGACGGCCTGATATTTCCGGACCCCACGCGACCAGAGCACGCGCGCGGCCACCCAACTGATGAGCAGCCAGCCCGCCTGAATCGCTAGCCCTTCCACGAGCGCGGCGCCTTTCACCCGCTCCATGTAAATCTGTGCGGGAAAGAACAATTCGTAGGTGAACGGCGACCAGTGGATGAAGCCCTGCAACCAGGACGGCATGATATCCAGCGGAAAGACGTGGCCGCTGAGGAAATACTCGAATGAGTAAAGGATGAAGACGAGGGTCGAAATCTCCAGCACCCAGAAGGCGATCATGGCCAGCGAATAGGCGATGAAGAATTGCAGGAAGGCCGCCATGACCGTCGAAGCGCCAAACGCCAGCCAGGTGATCGCGTGCTCCGGAAAACGCAGATGCTCGCGGAAGATAAAGCCGAGGGCGACGATCGGAAGCAGCACGATGCTGATGTAGAGCAACCGGTAGCTCAGGTAGAGGCTGATCCGGTAGCCAAGGTAGTTGAGCGGTTTCGTCAAATAGGCGCTGATCTTCCCGTCGCGGATCTCGGCGGCGATCTGCCATTCGTCCTCCGTCGGCGTGATCAGGTTATCGAGAAAAACCGTCAGCATGAAATAGAAGATCATCGACGAATAGTCGTAGCCGCTGATCTCCTCCTGCCCCGGGCGAAAGATCGCCTGCCAGAGATAGACCGTGCCGATCAGCGGGACGATGCCGAAGACCGCCCGCAGGAGAAAGTTCCAGCGATAGACGAAGGTATTCTGCAGGCCGATGTCGAAGAACTTCCAGTATTTGGAGATCGACGATCGGAGTTGGGAGATCGGCTGCGGGCTCATCGGTGAAACGGCGACCGATCTTCCATCTCCGATCTCCGCGCTGCGCTCAATAAAGCTTGATGTAAGCTTTCTTGCGGAGCTTAAGCAGCCACTCTTGCTGCTGCTTCTGCCGCTCGCTTTGCAGCAGCGACTTCTCGATCTCGCCGCGCAATTCCTTGAGCGGGCGCACGGTCGCCTGCTTCTTCGCTTCGCAGAGGAACAGATAGTAGCTGCCGCCGAGTTCCACGATCTGGCTCAACTCGCCCGCCTTCAGCTTGAAGACCCCCTTGGTCAGCTCTTCGTTGAAATGCTTGCGATTGATCCAGCCGACGTCGCCGTAGGCTTCCTGCTCGCTGCCGTCCGAATACATCCGCGCCAGATCGCCAAACTCCGCCCCGGCCACGATCTTCTCGCGAATCTCTTCGATCATCTTCCGCCGCGAGGTGTTCTCCGGTCCGCCGCGGATGACGATCATCCGCAGCTTGATCTCCTCGGGCGTGCTGTATTGCTCGGAGTTCGCCTTGTAAAACTCGAGGATCTTCACGTCCGAAACGCTCGTCGGGCCTTTGTTCGCCTGCCGCCGCATCTCCTGCACGATCACGGAATCCCGCTGGAACTCGCGGAACTTGTCGATCGTGAAACCCTGCGCGGACAGCGTCCGCAAAAACGCCTGCCGGTCACCGCCGAACGAGTCGCGAATGATCTCCTGCACCCGCTCGTCGATCAGGTAATCCGGGATCGTGTAGCCCTTGCTTTTAAACTCCTGGATGATCAGCGCTCGGTCGATCAGATCGTTGATCGCCGCGAGGCGGATCTCCTTGATCTTCTCGACCAGTTGCTCGCCCTTGAGGGTCTCACGGGCCTGCTTTTCCTTGGGTCCCACGAGTTCGCGGACCTGGGAAAAAGTGACCACGTCCTTGTTCACCACGGCGGCGATTCCATCGAGCACTTCCTGGGCGCGGAGCGGGGTGTGGACCAGCGCGACGCAGGCGAAAGTGAGCAGGAAAAGAGGTGCGGAAAGGCGGGGCATGGTGGTCGACAAAAGAGCGGAGGCGCAACGTAGATAGTGACCTTTTGAAGTCAAGACACGCGTTTTTCCGAGCGGTCGTCTAAACGCTGGACACCCCGCGCGCCGCTTCGCATCGTGGCGGCGATGACCTTTCCCGAGCTTCAAGCCATCTACGAGCAGCCCTTTTTCGACCTCATCCAGCAGGCCCGCATCACCTATCTCGATCATTGGAAAGGCGGCGAAGTGCAGCTCTGCACGCTGCTTTCGATCAAGACCGGCGGCTGCTCGGAAGACTGCGGTTATTGCGCCCAGAGCGCCCGCTACAAGACCGACGTCAAAGCCGAGAAACTCATGGAAACGGACGCCGTCATGGAAGTCGCGCGGCGGGCGAAAGAGAACGGCTCGACCCGCTTCTGCATGGGCGCGGCGTGGAAGGGTGTGCGGGATGGCGACGCGAAATTTGAGCAGGTGCTCGGCACCATCCGCGAGGTCAGCAAGCTCGGGATGGAAGTGTGCGTCACCCTCGGCCAGCTCTCGCTTCCCGAGGCGCGCAAGCTCAAGGAAGCCGGCGTCACCGCCTACAATCACAACATCGACACCTCGCCCGAGTTCTATCCCGAGATCGTCAGCACCCACACCTTTCAGGATCGCGTGAACACCATCCAGGCCGTGCAGCAGGCCGGCATGGATGTCTGCTGCGGCGGCATCATCGGCCTCGGCGAAACCGTCGCCGACCGGCTGAAGATGCTCGAAGTCCTGACCAATTTCGACCCCGCGCCCGAGAGCGTCCCGATCAATTGCCTCATGGCCATGCCCGGCACTCCGCTCGAAGAACAGCCGCCCGTCGATGTCTTCGCCCTCGTCCGCCTCATCGCCACCACGCGCATCGCCTTGCCGCGCGCGAAAGTCCGCCTCAGCGCCGGTCGCACCCGACTCTCGAAGGAAGGCCAGGCCCTCTGCTTCTTCGCCGGCGCGAACAGCATCTTCTACGGCGACAAACTGCTCACCGCGGAAAACCCCGGCGTCGATGAAGACCAGCGACTCCTCGCCGAGCTGAACCTCCGCCCGCAGCAGCCCTACGCCAACGACGAGTCGAAAGCGATGGCCTGCCTCGCGTAGCGATTCGCCGTCATGTCGCGGCCGCTCAAGATCGTCGCCCTCCTCGCGATCCTCGCCGCATCGTGGTTTTTCGGGCAGCCGAAGCAGCCGCCGACCACCGACCCCGCGCCGCCGGTCGTCGAACTCCGGGAGCCCGTCGCGGGCGTGCGTCCCACCGGCCTGACCTGGGGCCGGATCGAAACCCTCGGCGACCACTTCGCCCGGCACGGACGCGATTTCCAGGCCCGTGATCCCGACGACTACGCCGCCCAGGCCGCCGCCTTCCTGCAGCGCGCTCGCACCACCGGCCTGCCCGCCAAACGCGACACCGACGGCACCCTGCGCGTCTTCGATCCCGCCACCGGCGCCTTTGCCGCCTACAACCGCGACGGCACCACGCGCACCTACTTCAAGCCCGGCACCCGCGATTACTTCGACCGCCAGCCCGGCGAACGCATCGACCTCCGCACCGCGCGATGAGCCACCTCTGCCCCGTCTGCGGCTGGCCGGAACTCCACGAACCTCCGCGCTCCGAATCCGGCGGCGCGTCGTTCGAGATCTGCCCGTGCTGCGGCTTCGAGTTTGGCTACGACGACGACGATCGAGGCCTGACCTACGAAGAAGCCCGCGCCCGCTGGATCGGCGGCGGCATGCCGTGGTGGAGCCGCGCCCGCCCCGCCCCGCCGGGCTGGAGCGGAGCCGCGCAAATCATCGCCGCCGGATTCGTTAAAGGGCGCGCCTAAGAAGGCCTCGGAGGGACGCGCTCCCGCGCGTCCGTCGCTCCTCGGAGCGCGTCCGTCGCTGCCATCGAATGGGGAACGCGCAGGAGCGCGTCCCTCCGCGGTTCTCAGCCGCAAAACTCACTCATCTCATACAGCGTCGCGTCCCGCTTTGGCTGGCCGCGCATCCGCCGCAACGCCGCCTTCACCGCGCCCTCGTCGCCCGGTTCTGCGCCTCCATCCGGGAAGTCCTCCAGCGCATCGCCGTATTCCGCCTCCAGCTTCTCCGGGTCCTCGCCCTTCTCCATCCGCCCCAGCATCTCATCCATCGCCGCCGGCGTCTTCTCGCCCGTCATCTCCGCCATCTTCCGCATCGCTCGCGCCATCATTTTCGGATCGGGATTGTCGCTGTCGCCGAGGCTCGAAAACTCCCGCTCCATCTCCGCCATCATCTTCTCCATCCGCGGATCTTCCGCCGCCTCCGGCCCCGCCACCTTCTCCTTCGCCCGGCCGGTGATCGCGAACCCGCTGATCAGCTTCTCCATCTTCCACTTCGGATTCTCCGGACAG
>JBBQIZ010000050.1:0-24785 GCA_038325425.1 Chthoniobacterales bacterium | reverse complement strand
CCTTCAACCCGTCTTTCCCATGCCCCTCCGCCCGACCCTTCTCCTGCTCCTCGCACTCGCCACGCTCTCCATCACCGCGCGGGTGGCGGCAGCCGAAACCAAACGCCCCAACATCCTCTTCGCTTTCGCCGACGACTGGGGCCGGCACGCCAGCGCATACGCGAAGCTGGATGGTCCCGGCACGGTCAACGACATCATCCAGACGCCGGCCTTCGACCGCGTGGCGAATGAGGGCGTGCTTTTCCGCCGCGCCTTTGTTTCTGCGCCGAGTTGCACGCCGTGCCGCAGCGCGCTGCTCTCCGGGCAGCATTTCTGGCGGACGGGCCGCGCATCCATCTTGCGCGGAGCGGTCTGGGACGGATCGAATCCCGCGTATCCGCTGATCCTCCGCGACGCCGGTTATCACCTCGGGAAAATGTACAAGGTGTGGGGCCCTGGCACACCCGGCGATGCGCCCTACGGCGAACAGAAGCACGCCTACCAGAAAGCCGGCGGACGCTTTAACACCTTCTCGCAGAATGTGACCAAAATGGTCGCCGACGGGAAATCGCTCGAAGCCGCCAAGCAGGAGCTTTACGACGAGGTGCTCGCGAATTTCGATGCCTTCCTCGCCGACCGCAAAGCGGGACAGCCGTTCTGCTTCTGGTTTGGCCCGACGAACGTGCATCGCAAATGGACGCGCGGCTCGGGCAAGGCGCTCTGGGGGCTGAATCCCGATGACCTGAAAGGCAAGATGCCTCCGTTCCTGCCGGACGTGCCGGAGGTGCGCGAAGACCTCGCGGATTATCTCGGCGAAGCGATGGCCTTTGATGCCGCCCTCGGGCTGCTCATGAAAAAACTCGAGGCGATTGGCGAACTCGACAACACGCTCATCGCGGTCAGCGGTGATCACGGCGCCCCGGGGTTCCCGCACGGGAAATGCAACCTTTACGACTTCGGTGCGGGCGTCTCGCTCGCGCTGCGCTGGGGCGGCGCGAAGGGCGGGCGCGTGCTCGACGACCTCGCCAGCCTGACCGATCTCGCGCCGACCTTCCTCGAAGTCGCCGGCGTCAAAGTGCCCGAAGTCATGACCGGCCGCAGCCTCGTGCCGCTGCTTACTTCCGACAAAAGCGGGCAGGTCGATCCGGCGCGGACGGCCGTCTTCATCGGCCGCGAGCGGCATGTCGAAAATGCGCGCGACGGTTATCTGCCCTACCCGCAGCGCGCCATCCGCACGCATGATTTCCTTTTCATCCTGAACTTCAAACCCGAGCGCTGGCCGCTCGGCGAACCGTACCGCCTCGACGGCGACAACCCGCCGAGCGCGGAGGACATCACCGAAAACACGCGGGTCACGCTGCCCGACGAAGATGCGGGTCCGACGAAAGCGTGGCTCGTGGGCATGCGGAACGATCCGAAATGGAAGGCACATTACGAGTGGGTCTATGGCCGGCGCGAAGGCGCGGAGCTGTACGATCTCAAAAAGGATCCGCATCAGACGAAGAATCTCGCCACCGATCCCGCGTATGCGCAGGCGCGCGCGGAATTGGAGAAGCGGCTCCTCGATGAAATGAAACGCACCGGCGATCCGCGGCTCGTGGACGACGGAAAATTCTTCGAGACTCCGCCGATGGCCGGCCCGACCGGCAGCAAGGATCGCGACGGCGGCGATGTCTCGCCGGAAGATCTCCGCCGCGGGGTTGCTCGCGGGAAGCCGAAGAAATAGCGACAACATCGCGTGGCGACTGCCGCGCCCGATCTTCCACGATGAAACTCATTCTCGTCCTCTGCTCGTTCACCCTTGCTGCGGCGGCCTTCGCGGCAGAGACCCGGCGGCCCAATGTCGTCCTCTTCCTTGTCGATGACATGGGCTGGATGGATAGCGGCGTCTATGGCTCGAAGTATTACGAGACACCGCACATCGACCGCTTCGCCAGGCGGGCGATGCGTTTCACCGGCGCCTACGCCAGCCCGCTTTGTTCGCCCACGCGGGCCAGCATTCTGACGGGAAAATATCCCACGCGGCACGGCATCCTCACCGCCAGCGGACATCAGACGCCACAACCGGCGGACTTCAATTTCTCTCCCGACACAGGACCGGCCAACCGTCCGACGATCAGCCCGATCAGCAAAAACTATCTCGACCCGGCCGAATACACGCTGGCCGAGGTCTTGCGCGATGCCGGCTATCGCACGGCGCACATCGGCAAGTGGCATCTCGGGCTGACCACACCGCATCGCCCGGAGGCGCAGGGCTTCGATGTCGCCTTTCATTGCGCGCCCGATCCGGGGCCGCCGGGAAATTACTTTTCACCGTACGGCGTCGTACCCGATGGCCGGCCGACGGGGAAAAACAAAGTGGGCACAATCACCGACGGGCCGCCCGGGGAATACATCGTGGACCGGCAGGCGCAGGAGGCGGTGAAGTTCATCCGCGCGAGCAAGGACCAGCCGTTTTTCCTCAATCTGTGGTGCTACGGCGTGCACGGCCCGTGGGGCCACAAGCCGGAATACACCGCGGAGTTTGCGAAGAAGACTGACCCGCGCGGCGCGCAGGGCAATCCGATCATGGCTTCGATGCTGCGCAGCGTGGACGAATGTTTCGGGCGCATCCTCGACGAACTCGACCAGCAGGGCCTGACCGAAAATACGCTCGTCATTTTCTACTCCGACAATGGCGGGAACATCCACAGCAACGTGCCCGACAAGGCGAAGACCGAGCGCGCGGTGAAAAACAAAGCGGACGCGCTGGCCGACTGGCGCAAGTGGGCGGGCGATCGTCCGCCGACGAACAACGCGCCGCTGCGGGACGGCAAATCCTCGCTTTATGAAGGCGGCACGCGCGTGCCGATGATGTGGGCCTGGGCGAATCGCATCGCGCCGGGCGCGGTGAGCGACGACATCGTCGGGCACATCGACCTTTACCCAACCGTTCTCGATCTGATCGGCCTGCCGAAGCCCGCAGAGCAGCCGATGGATGGCGTCAGCCTCGCGCCGGTCCTGCTCGGCAAAGGACCGCTGCCGCGCACCACATTCTTCAACTATTTTCCGTATCGCCCGAATGAAGGCGGCGTCACCGTGCGCAGCGGCGACTTCAAACTGATCCGCTGGTTTGAGGCCGGCGTGCCGCGCGAACTTTACAACCTCCGCGACGACATCGGCGAAACGCAGAATCTCGCCGAAGCCCAGCCGGAGAAGGCGAAGGAACTCGACGCGCTGATCGACGGCTTCCTGACCGCCACGGGGGCGCTCGTCCCGAAAGCAAACCCCGCCTTCAAAGCGCGACCCACGGCCGCCGCGCGTCCACTCGGCGGCTGGGTGCCGAAAAATTCCCAGGCCGAAGAGCGCGACGGTGCGCTGGTCGTCACCGGAGAAGGGCGGAACGCCTTCCTCGGCATCGCCGGCCTCAGACATCGCGGTCCGCTCACGCTCACGCTGCAAAGTCGCAGCGCGACCGGCGGCGCGGCGAAAGTGCAGTGGCGCACCGCCGACCAGGATGCTTTCCCGGCAGACGGCCAAATCCAGGAGTTCAAACTCCCCGCCTCGACCGATTGGGCGGAGACGAAAGTGACCCTCGACATCCCGAGCCTCCAGCACCTCCGGCTTTTCCTCCCGGCACAGACCGCGCCCGTCGCCCTCGACGCCATCGAAATCAAGTCAGCCGCCGGCCCGCCACAGCGCTGGGACTTCAATCAAAAATAGAACCGATCTCATGACACGCCTGCTCACCACCGCCCTCGTCGTCATCGGCGCCTTCGCCACCTGCCCGCCCTCTCACGGCGCGGAACCGACCAAGCCAAACATCATTCTCTTCTTCTGCGACGACCTCGCGACCCAGGCGATCAGCGCGTATCGGCATTCGCTGAAGCTGCTCGACACACCGCACATGGATCGGCTCGCCCGCGAAGGCATGCGCTTTGACCGCTGCGTCGTGCCGAACTCGATCTGCGGCCCGAGCCGCGCGGTCATCCTCACCGGCAAATACAGCCACCTCAACGGCTTCGTCCGCAACGGCAACCGCTTCGACGGCGCGCAGCCGACCTTCCCGAAAATGCTGCAGAAGGCCGGCTACCAGACCGCGGTCATCGGCAAGTGGCACCTCGAATCCGACCCGACTGGCTTCGACCATTGGCACATCCTTCCCGGCCAGGGCATCTACTACAATCCGCCGATGATCCGCGACGGCGAGAAGGTGACGCACACCGGCTACGTCACCGATCTCATCTCCGACTTTTCGATCGAGTGGCTGAAGAAGCGCGACAAGTCGAAGCCCTTCCTGCTCATGTCGCAGCACAAGGCGCCGCATCGCGAATGGGCGCCCGCGCTCCGCCATCTCGGCTGGAACGGCGACCGCAAATTTCCGGAGCCCGAGACACTCTTCGACGACTACTCCGGCCGCGGTCGCGCGGAGAAGGAGCAGGACATGACGCTCGAGAAAACCTTCACCAAACGCGACTCGAAGGAAGCCGCGCCGCCTTCGCTAAACACCGAACAGCAGAAGGTCTGGGACGCTTATTACGAGCCGCTGAATGAAGCAATGCGCGCGGCCAACCTCTCCGGCAAGGAACTCGTCCGCTGGCGTTACCAGCGTTACATGCACGATTACCTGGCCACGGTGAAAGCCGTGGACGAGGCCGTTGGCAAACTCCTGAAATATCTCGACGATGAAAAGCTCGCGGAAAACACGATGGTCATCCTTTCCTCCGATCAGGGCTTCTACCTCGGCGAGCACGGCTGGTTCGACAAACGCTGGATCTACGAGGAGTCGCTGACCACTCCACTGCTCGTGCGCTGGCCCGGCGTGACCCAACCCGGCACCGCGAGCAAGTCGCTCGTCTCGATCCTCGACTTCCCCGAGACCTTCCTCGACGCCGCGGGTGCGCCGGTCCCCGCCGACATGCAAGGCCGCAGCCTGCGCCCCGTTTTGCAAGGCCAGACGCCCGCCGACTGGCGCACGAGCTTCTACTACCACTACTACGAGTTCCCCGGCCCGCACAGCGTGCGCAAGCACTACGGCGTCGTCACCGACCGCTACAAACTCTTCCACTTCTACGAACCCGAGATGAACTACTGGACGCTCATGGATCGGGAGAAAGATCCGCACGAGTTGAAGAACGTCTATGACGACCCCGCCTACGCCGAGACGCGGAAGACGCTGCACGCCGAACTCACCCGCCTCCGCACGGAATTGAAAGTGCCGGAATCCGATCCGGCGGGCTCGGGCGGTCAGCCGGACAACAGGCGACGCGGTACAAAAGCCGCCACGGAATAGCGGGAGCGCACGATGATGAATCGCCGCCTATTCCTCCGCGCGACCGCCGCCGCGCCTTTGCTGGCCGGGCTTGCCGGGTTGGCGAAGGCGCAGGACTCGGAAATGCAACGCGTGCGTGTCGGCCCTGACGGCAAGACGTTCGTGCTCGAATCCGGCGCGCCGTTCCGCGTCTGGGGCGTGAATTACGATCACGACAGCCACGGAGAGAGCGGGCGGTTGCTCGAAGATTATTGGGAAACGGAATGGGAAACCGTGCGCGGCGATTTTCGTGAAATGAAGGAACTCGGCGCGAACGTCGTCCGCATCCATCTCCAGACCGGAAAGTTCATGAGCGCGCCGGACACGCCGAACGACAAGGCGCTCGCGCAGTTGCGCCGGCTACTGGAACTCGCCGAGCAGACCGGCCTTTATTTGGATATCACCGGCCTCGGCTGTTACCACCGCGCCGATACGCCGCCTTGGTACGATGCCATGGACGAAGCGGCGCGCTGGGCGGTGCAGGCGCGCTTTTGGTCCGCCATCGCGCGGACCTGCCGCGATTCGCCAGCGGTCTTCTGCTACGACCTGATGAATGAGCCGATCCTCGACGGGAGGACCGACCAAGGCTGGCTGGCCGGCGAACTCGGCGGCAAACATTTCGTGCAACGCCTCACCCTCACGCCCGGCAAACGCGACCGGCTCGAGATCGCCAAGGCCTGGGTGGACACACTTACCGCCGCCATCCGCGGCGAGGATCGCAACCACATGATCACCGTCGGCGTCATTCCGTGGTCGCAGATCTGGCCGGGCGCGAAGCCGATCTTCTACGCCCCGGAAATCGCCGGAGCGTTCGATTTCGTGAGCATCCATCTCTACCCGAAAGCGGGCGAAGTGGACCGCGCGCTGGATGCGATGAGCGTTTACGAAATCGGCAAACCGTTGCTCATCGAGGAAACCTTCCCTCTCGCCTGCAGCCTCGCGGAGATGGACGACTTCCTCCGCCGCTCGAAGCCGCGCACCGCCGGACACATCAGTTTCTATTGGGGCCGGACGATCGCCGAATACGCCGCCGCGACGGAGAAAAAGGATATCGGCGCGCTCGTCGGCGCCTGGCTGAAAACCTTTCAGCAGCTGGGCGATTTCATGAAGCGCCCGTAAGCGCACGGCCACTCGCGGCGCGCGGGCCGATTTCTGGAGTCATGACTCTTCGCCTTCGTTCCACCTTTCTCGCCGCTTCCTGCGCCAGCCTTTTCACGATCACCGCTGTCGAGGCCGCGGAGAAATCTGCCGACCGTCCGGCGGAACTCGAGGCGGCCGCGCGGCTTCAGGTCTTTCTCGATCGCGCGGAATTCGCGCCGGGGAAGATCGATGGACGTTACGGCGAGTTCACCTTCAAAGCGCTCGCGCTCTATCGCGAATCGCGAGGCGAGCCGGCCGCACCCCCGGTGAAAAAGACCGAGCCCAAGGCCAACGCCACGCCCGATGTCACCGGCCTCGACCTCGCGAGCATCGATCCGCTTTTCATCGACTACACCGTCACCGAGGCCGACCTGCAGCAGATCGGTGAAGTCCCCGACGCTGTGCCCGAGCAGGCGAAGCAGAAGTCGCTGCCTTATCAAAGCGCCGCCGAAGCCATCGCCGAGAAGTTCCACGCCGATGTGGATTTCCTCGAGGAGCTGAACCCCGGCAAAACCAAGGCGATCAAAGCCGGCGACACGCTCCGCGTGCCGAATGTCGAGCCCTTCGACCTCGCGACGGTGAAGAATCTCAAACCCGGGAGCGACGTGGCGGCCAACGACCTCGGCGATGAAGGCGGTGAAGATCTGGAAAAGACGGACGCCAAAAAGTCCGGCAAAGACGCGAAGGAGAAAGCCGACGAACCGCCGGCACCCGCGATCGCCGTGAAGATCGATACGAAAACCAACATGCTCAGCGTCTTCGAGGCCGATAAGCTGATCGCCGCTTATCCCGTGACCATCGGCTCCGACGAAACGGAGTCGCCGGTGGGCGAATGGAAGGTGACGGGCGTCGCGAAGAACCCGAACTTCCGTTACGACAAGGCGATGCTCAACAAGGGCGAGCGCAGCAGTAATTTTCACATGCTCCCGCCCGGCCCGAACAACCCCGTCGGCGTCGTCTGGATCGCGCTGAACAAAAAGGGCATCGGCTTGCACGGCACGAGTGATCCCGACAGCATCGGCCGCTCGGCGAGCCACGGCTGCGTGCGGCTGGCGAATTGGGATGTGATCCGCGTTGCCGGGAAAGTGAAGACGGGCGTGGCGGTTTCGATTCACTGACGGGCGGCGGGCGGAGAGGCCTCGCGGGCGTGGACGGAGACAGGCGCGCGCGCGGCGATTTGGCGGAAGAAACTTCTACCGGTCCGGCGTGCCGGAGGTTATCCCGTCAGCTTCCCTCCCTCATGAAACGCCTCCTCCTCTCCGTCTCCGCGTCCGTCCTCGTCATTGCCGCCCACGCTGCCGAACCAGCAACCGCCCCCACCGCACCCGCACCGGCGACACCCCTAAAACCCAAGGCCGCGACTCCGGTTCCCGGCCCGCAGCCGACGATGGCTAACGTCGCCTACGGCACGCATCCAAAGCAGGTCCTCGATTTCTACAAAGCGGAATCGGCCACGCCCACGCCCGTCGTCTTCTACATCCACGGCGGCGGCTGGCAGGGCGGCAGCAAGGATCGCGTGGCCGTCGCGAACTATCTGCGCGCGGGCATCTCCGTCGTGTCGGTGGAATATCGCTTCATCAAGGAAGCCGAAGCCGCGAGTATCCAGCCGCCGGTGAAAGCGCCGCTCGAAGACGC
Source organism: Chthoniobacterales bacterium (assembly GCA_038325425.1). Lineage (GTDB taxonomy): Bacteria > Verrucomicrobiota > Verrucomicrobiia > Chthoniobacterales > Chthoniobacteraceae > Chthoniobacter. The sequence goes on along the minus strand of JBBQIZ010000050.1, from coordinate 16,741 downwards.
GGCGCGCGCCCTGCAATTCGTCCGCAGCAAAGCCGCGGATTGGAACATCGACAAAACGCGTATCGGCGCCACCGGCGGTTCTGCTGGCGCCTGCTCGAGCCTCTGGCTGGCCTTCCACAACGACATGGCCAATCCGAAAAGCACCGACCCCATCGCCCGCGAATCCACCCGCCTGACCTGCGCCGCCGTGTCCGGCGCGCAGACCACGCTCGATCCGCAGCAGATGAAGGAATGGACCCCGAACAGCAAATACGGCGGACACGCCTTTGGGTTCATCGCCGATCCGGTAAAGAAGACCACGCAGTTCGATGAGTTTCTCGCCGGGCGCGAGAAGGTGCTCGCGTGGATCAAGGAATATTCGCCCTACGAACACGTCTCCAAGGGCGACCCCGCGATCTACCTCCACTACAACGCCGTGCCCGCGCTCGGCCAGGAGCAGAAAGACCCGACCCACACGGCGAACTTCGGCGTGAAACTCCAGGAGCATTGCAAGGCGAACGGCGTCGAGTGCGAACTCGTCTACCCCGGCGTGACTGACGCGAAATACAACTCCATCGAGGCCTTCCTCCTCGCCACGCTGAAACAGTAACACACGATGCGCCTCCTTTTCCGGCTTCTCGCCTCCTTCGCCATCGCCGCCACTACCTGGGCCGAGGAAGGCTTCGTGCCGATGTTCAATGGCCGCGATCTCACCGGCTGGGTGAACGCCAACTGCGCCCCCGAAACGTGGGGAGTGAAGGACGGCGTGATCACCTGCACCGGCAAACCGACCGGCGCGCTGCGCACCGAGCGGCAGTACGAAAACTTCATCATGGAAGTGGAGTGGCGGCACCTCACCAGCGGCGGCAATTCCGGCGTGTTCATCTGGGGCACACCGATCGCCGCGCCGGGCGTCCCCTTCCTCCGCGGCATCGAAGTGCAGGTCCTCGATCACGGTTACGCGGAGGCCTTTGAAAAACGCACCGGCAAGAAAAGCGACGGGTTCACCACGCACGGCGACGTCTTCCCGATCCACGGCGCGACGATGATCCCGCTCGGACGCACCAACGGCAAACGCAGTTTCCCCAGCGAGGAGCGCAGCAAACCGTCGCCCGAGTGGAACCACTACCGCATCGCCTGCAACGCCGGCAGCATCCGCCTGCACGTCAACGGCAAGGAAGTCTCGGGCGGTGACGATTGCATCTATCGCAAAGGCTACCTCGCGCTGGAGAGCGAAGGCGCGCCGGTCGAATTCCGCAACGTGCGGATCAAGGAACTGCCACCCACCGGCGCGACGCCCGAGCAGACCGCACCGCTCGCGCAAGGCCATCAGCCGCTCTACACCGGCGTCGATCTGCGCGGCTGGAAATCCGTGACCCTCGACCGCTGGCAATCCAGCGACTGGCGGCTCGTGCAGAAAGCCGGCGATGCCGGACAGCCGCTCTGGACCGAGGCCGAGTTTGGCGACTGCGAATTCATCGTGGACGTAAAGGTGAACGGCAAATCGGCCGACGATCTCGCGCTGCTGCTCCGCGGCCAGCAATCGCCGGGCACCACCGTTTCGCTCCGCGAACTGATGCCTCGCGGGGACACCGGAGCGCCGGAAGGCATCAAGTGGGGCGCGTGGAACCGCGTGATGGTGACCACGAAAGGCCGCAGCGTGACGCTGACGATCAACGACCGCGAAATCCGCCGGCAGGAACTTCCCGCCGAGGCCCCGGCCCGGGGCGCGATTGGCCTGGTGGACATCGGCACCAGCGTCGAATTCGCCAACCTGCTCATCCGCGAGATTCTGCCATAAGGGCGCTTGCGCCAGCCACCGACGCGCGCAAACCTACCGTCCCATGTTCCGTTCGCTCCGAGCCTCCGACGTGAAATCACGAGCGTCCGCCGTGGGCATCGTGATCGCCGTTCTCCTTGGGCTCTTTGGAGGGATGGGCGGAGCGCCGCTCTTCGCCGCTTTTATCGCGGCGGCATCGGGACAACATCAGGTCGGCCTTGGAGTGGACGAGGAACACTTCCGCATCCTCCTGAGACACGATGCCGCTTCAGCCGAGCGATCCGTCTCCCACACCCACACGCGCGGCTCGCAAGCAGCCTTGGCACTTGGGGAAATGGAGCGTCTTCCGAACGGTGACCACGTCTTGCATTTCGATCGCTTCGAGGAAGGGACGCGGGTCAACTTGCGCGCCGCAGCGGGCCAGACCGTCAGCGTCCCCACCGCGATCGTGGTTGGTCATCTGCCCTCGCGTCTTCTGCCGCCCAAATTCGTGCGGTCGCGCAGCGATGCCGGGTGGCCTGTGGATCAGGGGACGGGAATGGCTTTGGGACGATCCACCGTTCGGTTGATTTGAGTCCGCCGCTCCGTGCGCTCATCGCGCGGAGCCTTGATTGATCGGTGCCGGACCACACTCGTGGAACCGGCGTTTGCCGCGTCCGCGCGGCTCGCTGTAGCCCCAGCCATGCCCCTCTCGTGAACTCCATTTCCCATTTTACCGCCTCATCTTTTCCGCGCGCGAATCGCTTCCTGCGATTTGCGAACGTGTGCTTCGCGGCCGCCTTCCTCGCCTGCTCGGCGGACTGATCCTCACCTGGCTGCTCATCGGCCAAGTCAGCATCGCGGCAATGCGAAGCGCCCGCCGCCCGGTGACCTCCTCTCCCCCAGAGCATGCCAAAACCAAAAACCAAACAAACCCACAGCGACCAATGAACATGAAAACCACCACTGCCCTCGGCGCCTTCGCCCTCATCGCCGTCCTGCCGATGCATGCTGCCGATAAAAAAACGAGCGCCGGCGCGGAAATCGAACACCCCGACGTCGTCGAGTCCGGCACCTACCAAGTGACCGCGCACAAGGTCGATCTGGAGGAGAAAGAGATCTACGTCAAGACCGCCGACGGCAAAACGATCGAGCTCTATCTCAAGTCGCAAACCGAGCTGACCAAAGGCGGCAAGAAAGTCGGCTTCGCCGCGCTGAAGGAAGGCCAGAAGCTGGAGATCAAAGTCGAGAAGAAGGGCAAGAAGCTGAACCCCCTCGCGGTCAAAATCGCTGAGTAATCCCCCGACCTAAACCCACCATCCCACCCAAACCGTCAGGTGCCAGACCTTGCGTTCGGGCACGTTGCCGGGACAGCACTCCTCATCCCCTGACCACCCTCATGACCGCCACGGTTCATCGGAATTGCCCGCTCTGCGACGCTGACAATACGGCGCGCCCCGCCCTCTCCTATTCACCTGCCGTCTGGCCACTGAAGCAGTGCCCGCACTGCGCGTTCGTGTATCTCGAAAAGGCGGCGACCTACGCCGAAATGGAAGAGCACTTCGCGTGGGAAAAGACCTCTCAGGCTGAATCCAGGCGCCGAAAATCCGCCGAACCGCTCAAACAGACACTCAGCGATTCGTTCAAGCGCGTCCGGCGCGATCTTTTCAAGCGCCAGAAGCTGGGAGATTTCATCCGCGCTTACCTGCCCGTGGGTGCCGTCGCGGATGTGGGCTGCGGCACGGGCAACAGCCTGTTGCGCCTGCCCGCGCACCACACGGCGATCGGGCTCGAAATTTCCCGCGCGCTTGCCGCCAAAGCCCAGCGCAAAGTCGCCACCCGCGGCGGCCGGGTGATCGCAGGCGACGCGCTGCATGGCCTGCGAACCCTGGTTGACGGCGAACTCTCCGGCGTGGTCATGAGCGCCTACCTCGAACACGAAATTCATCCACGCGCACTGCTCACGGAAGTTCATCGCGCGTTGCGGGAACGCGGGCGCGTGATCCTCAAGGTACCGAATTACGCCTCCTGGAATCGCACCGTCCGCGGAGCACGCTGGTGCGGCTTTCGCTTCCCCGACCACGTGAACTACTTCACACCGCAAACTCTGGCCCGGCTCGGACGCGAAACTGGCTTCCACGTCCTGCGCTGCCGTTGGCAGGATTGTTTACCGACGAGCGACAACCTCTGGATGGTCTTGGAGAAGAGCGCCCGCGAGCCGGAACGGCGGGCGGCTTAAACCGCTGCGCGCTATTCTTTAGCGCTCTCCATGCCGAGGACGCGGACGAGGAAGCTGAGTTCGTCGGTGCGTTCCTCGATCACTTTGGTCGTGGGTTTGTTGCCGCCGTGGCCGGCCCGGACATCGATGCGGATGAGCACCGGCGGGCCGTCCAGAGCCTGGCATTCCTGGAGCCGTGCGGCGAACTTGAAGCTGTGCGCGGGAACGACGCGGTCGTCGTGGTCGGCGGTGGTGATGAGCGTTGCCGGATAACGCACGCCGGGGCGCAGCGCGTGGAGCGGCGAATAGGCATGGAGCGCGCGGAATTCGTCGGCGTTTTCCACCGAGCCGTAGTCGCTGCGCCACGCCCAGCCGATGGTGAACTTTTCAAAGCGCAGCATATCGAGCACGCCCACGCCGGGCAGCACCGCGCCGAACATCTCGGGCCGCTGCGTCATGCAGGCGGCGACGAGCAGGCCACCGTTGCTGCCGCCCTCGATCGCGAGCTTCGCGGGCGACGTATATTTCTCGGCGATCAACCACTCGGCCGCGGCGATGAAATCATCGAAGACATTCTGCTTTTGCAGTTTCATCCCAGCGCGGTGCCACTCCTCGCCGTACTCGCCGCCGCCCCGCAGATTCGCCATCGCGAAGACGCCTCCCATTTCCATCCAGACGAGGCTCGAGACACCGAAGCTTGGCGTGAGGCTGATGTTAAATCCGCCGTAGCCGTAGAGGATCGTCGGGTTCGCGCCGTCGAGTTTCAGGCCGCGTTTGTGCGTGATGAAAATGGGGACGCGCGTGCCGTCCTTGCTCCGCGCGAAGACCTGCTTCGTCTCGTAATCGGCGGGTTGAAAATCGACCTTCGGCTCGCGAAAGACGGTGCTTTTTCCAGTCGCCAGATTGAGGCGGTAAATCGTGCCGGGCACGGTGAAACTGCTGAAGACGTAATAGGTCTCGCGGTCGGTGGCGCGTCCGCCAAAGCCGCTCGCGGTGCCGAGCCCGGGCAGCGCCACTTCGCCCAGCGGCTGCGCGCCGCGCACGGCGTCCCACGCAAAACGCTGCACGGCGCTGTGCGCATCTTTCAAATAGTGCGCGATGAATTGCCCGCCGACGAAGCTGACTCCGCTGAGGGTGTCGGCGGTCTGCGCGATCAATTCGCGCCAGTGTGCGCGCGCGGACTGTGAGAGATCGATGGCGATGACGCGGCTGCGCGGCGCGTCGAGATCGGTCTTGAGGAAGAAGGTGGCGCCGTCGTTGCCGATGAATTCGTAGCTGGCGTCGAAGTCGTTGAGCAGTTCGATCACCGGAGCGCCGGGCTGCGCGAGGTCATGGTAGTAAAGGCGGTTTTTCGTCTCGGTCCCCTGGCTGATGTGGATGACGAGGTAACGCCCGTCGTCGGAGACCGCGCCGTAGAAGCCCCAGTCCTTGTGATCGCGCCGTTCGTAGATGAGCGCATCTTCGCTCTGCGGCGTGCTGAGCCTGTGGAAGTAAAGTTTGTGGAATTCGTTCACGCCCTTCCGCGCCTCGCCCGCCTCGGGCGCATCGTAGCGGCTGTAAAAAAAACCGCTGCCGTCCTTCTTCCACGAAGCGCCGGAGAACTTCGCCCACTCGATGAAATCGGGCCGATCCTCGCCGGTGGCGACATCGCGCACCCGCCACTCCAGCCAGTCGGAGCCGGCGCGAGAGAGTGAATAGGCGAGCAGCTTACCGTCTTCGCTCGGTTCGAAGCTGGAAAGGCCGACCGTGCCGTCGGCGGCCAGCAAATTCACATCGAGAAGCACGCGCGGCACGGCATCGGGCGCGTCGGCGACGTAGAGCACGCGCTGGTTTTGGAGGCCGCTGTTGCGGGTGTAAAAGGTGCGTCCGCCGCGCAGTTCGGGCAGGCCGAAGCGCTCGTAGTTCCAGAGCTTCGTCATCCGCTCCTTGATCGTCGCGCGCTGCGGGATGGCCTCGAGAAAGCGGAAGGTGACACCATTCTGCGCCTCAACCCAGGCCTTGGTTTCTTCGGAATTGTCGTCCTCCAGCCAACGGTACGGATCGGCAATCTTCACGCCGTGGTATTCGTCGATCTGCTCGGCTTGGCGGGTCTTGGGGTAAGCGAGCGGTTCAGCGTGGGCCATGTTCAGCAGACAAATTACCGGCAGCAATCGGGCGACCTTCATCGCTCAAAGCTTCCGCGCGAGGATGAAGCTGCGGCCCACCGCCGTCGGCTGATAGTCCACCCAATCGAACCCGGCGGCGCTGAGGAAACTCTGCATCTCGCGCACCGAATAACATTTTCCCTCGGTGATGTTCATCAGCAGCGCGGAGTATTCGGCGACATGCAGCGGGCCGGTCTTCTCGGCGTTGATGTGGGCGTCGTGGACGATGAGTTGTCCGCCGCGCGGCAAGGCGGCATGCGACTTCGCGAGCAGCGTGCGCACTTCCGGCTCGTCCCAATCGTGGAGGACATTCGAGATAAGGTGCACGTCGAAGTCCGTCGGCCAGGCATCGGCAAACATGTCGCCCGCGAGGACGCTGACCTTTTCCGCGTAACCGCGTTTGGCGATGGATTCGCGCGCGATGCGATCGACGGGCGGTTTATCGAGCACCGCCGCGCGCAGGTGCGGATGATGCGCCACCAGCGCGCAGGCGTAGATGCCGGAACCGCCCGCGACATCGAGCAGCGCGGTGCTGTCCGCGAGATCGAGTTTCTTCGCCAGCGCCGGCCCGAGCAGCAGACCGCGGCAATCCATCGCCGCGGTGAACGGCCCGGCGAAGTCCTCGCGCTCCATGGCCTGCGCCCAGGCTTGCGGATCGTAGCTGCCCCAGTTCGCGGGTTTGCCGGTGCGCAGCACCTTGAGCATGTCGAGCGTCTGCGGGCGGTCTTTCATCGAGGCGTAATACGGCGCGAGATTCCACGGCGACTTCGCGCTGAGATGTTCGCGGGCGCGGAGGGTGATGAGGAAGACGCCGCCGTTTTGCTGCACGAGGCCCATCGCCATGAGCAGCGTCATCATCACGTCGGCCGGGCGCGGGTGGATCTCGAAGTGCGCGCAGACCGCGCCGAGCGTCGCCGGGTTTTCCTCCAGCCAGGTGAAAAAATCGAGATGCGCGATGGCCGCGGCCAGCAGGTCCGTGGCGACGATGGCATCGCGCAGGCGATAGAGCGGGAGCGGATCGGAGACGGGTTCGGAGAGCAGCGGATCGAGGGACATGCGGGAAAGGATGAAGGAAGAAGGATGAGGGATGAAGAATCTGGCTTCGGCAATCTTCATCCTTCATCCTTCCGCCCTCATCCTGCCATGAAACTCATCACTTCCCTCCTCGCCCTCGCCATGCTCACCGCCGCTTCTTTCGCCGCCGATGGTCCCGTTCGCCACGTCGTGCATTTCAAATTCAAGGCCGACGCCGACAAGGCGCAGGTCGCGAAAGTCGTGGAAGAATTCGCCGCGCTGCAGAAGAAGATCGCGGTCATCGAGTCGTTCGAGTGGGGCACGGACGTCAGCCCCGAAGGCCTGGGCAAAGGCTACACGCACTGCTGGTTCCTCAGCTTCAAGAATGCGGCGGATCGCGACGCCTATCTCGTGCATCCCGATCACAAAGCGTTCGTGACGATTCTCAAGCCGGTGCTCGAAGACGCGCTGGTGGTCGATTACATCCCGCAGAAATAGGGGTCGGCGCCCGCCGCGGCCGGGCCATTCCGCGGCTTGCCATCCGCTGGATGCCGGCGCACTTATTCCGTCACCTATGAAACAAAAAGCATCCGCCGTCTGGCAGGGCAGCCTCAAGGAAGGCGCCGGCACTCTCTCCACGGGCTCGGGCGCGCTCGTCGCCAAACCGTATTCCTTCAAGACCCGCTTCGAAGGGGAACAAGGCACCAATCCCGAGGAACTCATCGGCGCGGCGCACGCCGGCTGTTTCTCGATGGCCTTCTCGATGATCCTCGGCATCGCCGGCTTCACCCCGGACAAGATCGAAACCACTGCGACCATCACGCTCGAAAAGAAGGACGACGGCTTTGCCATCACCGCGAGCCATCTCGACGTCACGGCGACCATCCCCGGCATCGACGAAGCCACCTTTCAAGATCTCGCCGGCAAAGCCAAGGTGGGCTGCCCGGTTTCCAAGGTGCTGAATGCCAGCATCACGATGGACGCAAAGCTGGCCTGACCGCGGGGCACGCATCGGCTCCCCGGCGTGTGACAATTGCCAAACGTTCTCCAGTCGTCGCGGCGGCGCGATTTGCGCTCCTGCTTTCCGGCTGGGCAGTCGCGCTCGGCCTCGGCCTCCGCATGCGGGAAAATCCTCCCGCGGTGCCGGTCGCGGTGCCGGTCTCCGAGGGCAAGTTCGAGCGCATCTTTCGCGAATGGTCGGCCGACCCGAAGCTCGCCGGCGCGCTGCTCGGCTTCTGTCTGCTCGATGAAGACGGCAAGACGGTCTTCGCGTCGCCGCTCGCCGAGACGGCGCTATGCCCGGCTTCGGCGCTGAAGACCGTGACCACGGGCGCCGCCCTGGCGCTTCTCGGGCCGGAGTTCCGGTTCGAGACGACACTCGCCGCGACCGCCCCGCTCGACGCTGAAGGCGTGCTCGCCGGAGACCTCGTGCTCGTGGGCGGCGGCGATCCGACTTTGACCCAAAAGGACCTCGAAACGATCGCGCAAGCCGCGGTCGCTGCAGGATTGAAAAAGGTGTCGGGCCGGTTGCTGGCCGATACTTCGATCTTCCCAGCGGATCCGGTGAACGAGCACTGGAACTGGGGCGACATCGGCAATGCCTACGGCGTCGGCGCGTTCGGATTGAACGTCGATCATAACCGGCTCGAGATCCGTTTCGAGCCGGGTCCGCAGCCGGGGGCGCCGGCCACGCTGCTCGGCGGGGCACCGGTCGCCCGCGACACGCAGTGGGTGAATCACATTGTCACCGGGCCCGCGGGCAGTGGTGATCAGGTCGTGGTTTTTTCGGAGCCGTATGGGCGGACGATCACGCTCCGCGGCTCGGTCCCGGCGGGCGAAAGCGGCTTCACCGTTCGTGGCGCGAACCCCGATCCGCCCGCGCTCGCGGTCGAGGTGCTCCGCGCGCACCTCGAGGAAGCGGGCGTCGTTTTCGCCGATCAGCCAGGGCCGTTTTCCACGACCCGGACCACACTCGCGACGCATCGTTCAGCCCCGCTGCCCGAGATCATCGACCACCTGCACAAGGTCAGCGACAACCTCGAAGCGCAGTGCCTTTTCCTGATGATCGGCAGAAAACAAAACGCCGAGCCCGCCGCCGCCATCCGCGCGTATTGGGAAGCGGCGGGAGTGAAGTTCGTCGGCCTGCGCCTGCTCGACGGCAGCGGCCTCGCCCGCGCCAACATGATCCGCCCGATCGATCTGGCCCGCGTGAACCTCGCCGCCCGCCGCGGCCCGCACGGGCAGCGCTTTTACGAGAGCCTCTCCACTTATGCGCAGGGCAATGTCCGCGGAAAAATCGGCGGCATGTCCGGGGTGAAAACGCAGACGGGCTTCATCCGCACGAAGGAAGGCGGCGAACTTACCTTCGCCCTTCTCGGCAACGGACTCCCCCCGGGACGGGAGTTCTGGCGGCGCCTCGAAGAGTTGCTCGAAACCGTCCATGCGACCGGGCATTAACGGGGCTCGGGCGAGCCCGGAACTCGCGGCCGATTTAGCCGATGGTAAAAAAGAGACATTTTCTACCGCGCCCGGCCACCAACTTGCTTGACACCACGAACCACCTTGGACTTTAAAAGAACCGAAATTCTGCATTATGGCTCAAAAGGCTAGAATCTTACTCGTGGATGACCACTACGTGGTGCGACAGGGCCTGAAGACGGTGCTACTAGAGCATTACGCTGACGGCGTTTTCGGGGAAGCCGCGACGGCGCAGGATGCGCTGGTCACGATCTGGAATGCGCCGTGGGACGTCGTTCTGCTGGACATCAGTATTCCCGGCCGAGGCGGTTTGGAGGTGCTCAAGGAAATCAGAAAATCGCGGCCCAAGTTGCCGGTGATTGTCGTGAGCATGCATCCCGAGGAACAGTTCGCGATTCGCGTCCTCAAGTTGGGCGCGTGCAGTTACGTGCGGAAGGACAGCGCGGGTCAGGAATTGGTCAAGGCCGTGAGCGCCGCGCTCCGAGGGGGCAAATACATCACCACCTCGCTCGCCGAACGACTCGCCTCCAATCTGGAACAAGATCAGGACGGGCCGAAACATGAGTCCCTATCCGATCGCGAGTATCAGGTCATGTGCCTGCTGGCCTCGGGAAAGACGGTGAAGGAAGCGGGCGCGGACCTTTCCCTGAGCGTGAAAACCGTCAGCACCTATCGCAGCCGGATTCTTGAGAAACTCATGTTGAAAAACAATTCTCAGCTCATGCGCTACGCCGTCCGTCACGCGCTGGTGGACGTGAATGGGGAACTTTAAATCATATTCAGCCCACCTCCTTGAGATGAATCCACCTCCGATCGAAGAAGCCTCCTGGTTTTGCCTCAAAAGTTTGCCGAAACACGAGCATATCGCCTCGGCCCACCTCAGGCAGATGGCGGGCGTGGAGGTCTTCTGTCCCCGCCTGCGGTTTAAGCGGCCGACTTCCCGTGGGGCTTCCTGGGTCGAAGAAGCGATGTTCCCCGGATACCTGTTCGCGCGCTTTTTGTACGTCGAACGACACAAAGAAGTGCGCTACGCGATGGGCGTCTCGGGCATCCTGCACTATGGCGCGGATTTCGGGCGACTGGACGACGCCATCATCATCGGTCTGCGCAGCGTGACCAATGATCAGCACCTCGCCGTGATCGAAAGCGGAGTGAAGGAAGGCGAGCAGGTGAAGATCGTCGAAGGCGCGCTCCTCGGGCTCGAGGCCGTGGTCACCCAAGTCTTGTCGGGCCGCGAACGCGTCCGGGTGCTCGTCAATTTCCTCGGCCGGGAAATGCACGCCGAGGTCAAAATGCCCGCGATCCTGCCGGCGAAGCGGCATCCTCTGGCCGCCTAAAAAGGAAGTCTGCGAGGACGGGCGGTGGGAGCGGCCTCCGCAATTCGAGCCATTTCACGGCGAGTTCGTGCGCCGCCGTCCCGCCCGGAGCGGTCGTTATATTCCGTTGACGGAATATACTTTCTTCGGCATGTAGACCGCGTGCCCGGCCCACCGCTTATCCAAATCTACCAGTGCTTTTGCGATGAGATCCGACTCCGCATCCTACACGCGCTGGGCAGCGGTCCGCTTTGCGTGTGTCATCTCCAGGAACTGCTCGGCGAGCCGCAGGTGAAGGTTTCCAAACACCTCAGCTTCCTCCGCGAACGCGGCCTCGTCGAGGTGGCGCGCCATCAGAACTGGATGATCTACTCCCTGCCGCAGAGCCGTTCGCCGATGCTCGACGCCAATCTCGCCTGCCTGCAGGACTGCGTGCAGAACCATGCGGTCTTCAAAAACGACCGCCGCCGGCTGGAGAAGATGCGCGCGAAACTCTGCTGGCTGGAAGAAGTCTGCGGCGGCGGCGAATCGTCCGCCCAGACTTCCTGAACGCTCCGCCCTCCCGCCTTTCCTTTCACCAATGACCAACCCCATGAAACTCTCCGAATTCCGAACCCACCTGTTCGACCACCCGAACCATCTCCTGACGTTTTCGCTGCCGGATGGCGGGCTGATCCCGGCGCACTTTCACATCACCGAGGCGGGCCGCGTGGACAAGAGCTTCATCGACTGCGGCTCGACCATTCGGACCACGGCCACCTGCTCGCTGCAGGCCTGGGTCGCGGACGACCTCGATCACCGGTTCTCGCCCCGCAAACTCGCCGGCGTGCTTAACGTGGCCGCCCCGCTTTTTCGCGGCGACGATCTCGACGTGGAGATCGAGTATGAAGACGACTTCATCTCGCAATTCCCGGTGCTCGCCGCCACCACCGAAGGCCAGTCGCTCGTCTTTCACCTCGGCACCAAACACACCGATTGTCTCGCCAAGGAGTCCTGCCTGCCGACCGCGACCGCGGCGACCGCCGAGTCCACCGCAGGTTGCGGCTGCGCGCCGTCGGGCTGCTGCTAAATCGACCGGCCCGATGAGCACGACCGCATCGCCCAAGCCGCTCGCCTTCTTCGAGCGTTACCTCACCGTCTGGGTCGGTCTCTGCATCGTCGGCGGCATTTTGCTCGGCAAAATTGCGCCCGGCTTTGCCCAGTCGCTCGACCGCCTCGCGCTGTCGGTGCACGGCGCGCCGGTCGTCTCCATCCCGATCGCCATCTGCCTCTTTTTCATGATGTATCCGATCATGGTGAAGATCGATTTCGCCAGCGTGGTGCGCGCGGGGCGCAGCGGCAAACCGGTCCTGCTCACGCTCTTCATCAACTGGGCGATCAAACCCTTCACGATGTATGCGATCGCCCTGTTCTTCCTCGGCACGCTGCTGCTGGGCTTCATCGGCGCGGACGCGGTGGACTTGGTGAAGATGCCGTTTGGCCTCGATCTGCCCGTCGGCGCGGAGCATGGCGCGGGCACGGTCGTGCTCCAAGACGGCGTGAAGATGCTGCAGGTGCCGCTCTGGCGCAGCTACCTCGCCGGCTGCATCCTGCTCGGCATCGCGCCCTGCACGGCCATGGTCCTCGTCTGGGGCTACCTCGCGCGCGGCAATGATGGCCTCACGCTGGTCATGGTCGCGATCAATTCCCTCACCATGCTCGTGCTCTACGGCCTGCTCGGCGGTTACCTGCTCGGCGTCGGCCGCCTGCCGGTGCCGTGGGAAGCGCTCGCCCTTTCGATCGGCATCTACGTCGCGCTCCCGCTCGTCGCCGGCTACCTCTCGCGCCGCTGGATCATCGCGGCGAAGGGCGAAGCGTGGTTTCAGGAAAAGTTCCTGCACCGGCTCACGCCCGTCACGATCATCGCGCTGCTCCTCACGCTCGTGCTGCTCTTTTCGTTCAAGGGCGAAGTCATCGCGGCGAATCCGCTGACCATCCTCTGGATCGCCATCCCGCTTTTCCTCCAGACCGTGCTCATCTTCGCGCTCGGCTATGCCTTGGCGAAGCTGCTCAAACTCCCCTACGCCGACGCCGCGCCCGCCGCGCTGATCGGTGCGTCGAATCACTTCGAAGTCGCCATCGCCACCGCCGTGATGCTCTTCGGCCTCAGCTCCGGCGCGGCGCTGGCCACCGTCGTCGGCGTGCTCATCGAAGTGCCGCTCATGCTCCTGCTCGTCGGCTTCTGCAAACGGACCGCCCATTGGTTTGGCGGCGCACCCGTGGCCGCAAAAACCTGCCCGGTCTAACCGCGCTCCATTAGTCATGAAACCGCTCGTCCTCATCCTCTGCACCGGTAACTCCTGCCGCAGTCATCTCGCCGAAGGCCTCCTCCGCGCCGCGACGGGCGACCTGATCGAAGTCGCCAGCGCCGGCTCGAAGCCCGCCGGTTACGTCCATCCTCTCGCCATCCGCGTGATGCAGGAAATCGGGCTCGACCTCTCCGGACATCACTCGAAGCACATGAACGAATTCCTCGACCGCCCCGTGCAGACGGTCATCACCGTGTGCGGCAAAGCGGATCAAGCCTGCCCGGTGTTCCCCGGTCAGGTGCATCGCTACCACTGGGGTTTCGACGATCCGGCGCACGCCACCGGCACCGAGGAGGAGCAGCTCGCCGTCTTCCGCCGCGTCCGGGATGAGATTCGCAAAGTCTTCGAAGCCTATGCCGCGGGTTGGAAAGAAGGCGCGGCACAAGGCTGATTGACCATTTGGCAGGATCCTCCTCGGCCAATGTTGGCCCCGCGAGTGCGCTATTCGGTCACCGCGATGATCGGCCCGAGGTCCATTCGGAAATCGCTGCGCTTTAGCGCGGTCGAGTGCAGGCTGCTGATGGTGCCATCGAGGAAAAGCGCTTCCCGACAGCGCAAGGTGTCGCGGAAGAAGCTGGCGAACTCGTGGAAGTTCACCGGCGCTTCGCTCGCATCGCCGACGCGAAGACCGCGCCCAGGAGCACGTGGAAAAGCTTCGTGACGAACACGGCAGTGGATCCTACGGAAACAGCCCGCGCGCTTTCTTCGCCGCCAGCACCCGTTCGACGCCGATGGCCATCGCCGCGACGCGGTGCGGGATCTGGCCTTCCTTGGCGCGCTTGATGACGGCGGTGAACGCCTGCTCGAGGATGCGAAAGAGTTTGTCCATGACTTCGGTCTCCGTCCAAAAGAACTGCTGCAGGCCCTGCACCCACTCGAAGTAGCTGACGATCACGCCGCCGGCATTGCAGAGGATGTCGGGGATGACGAAAATTTCGTTCCAGCGCTCGAATAGGATGCGGTCGGCGGCGGGGGTGGTGGGGCCGTTCGCGCCTTCGGCGAGGATGCGGCAGCGGAGCCGGCCGGCGTTCTTTTCGGTGATCACGGCTTCCACGGCCGCGGGGACGAGGACGTCGCACGGGAGCGTGAGCAATTCGTCGGGCGGGATGATGTCGGCCTCGGTGAAACCCTGGAGGCTGCCGTGCTCGGCGACCCATTTTTCGGCAGCGCCGACATCGATGCCATCGGCCCGGTGCAGCGCGACATAAGCATCGCTCAGGCCGGTGATCTTCATGCCGTTCTTGTAGGCGAGCCCGAGTGCGGTGACGGCGCCGACATTGCCGAAGCCCTGGACGACCGCGGTGCATTTGTCGGGCTGCATCTTGAGCACGTTGAGCGCGCGCTCGATGAGATAGACGACGCCGCGCCCGGTGGCTTCGCGCCGGCCCACGGTGCCGCCGCAGCTCACCGGCTTGCCGGTCACGATCTCTGGGACGCTGTGCCCGGTGTGCACGCTGTAGGTGTCCATGAACCAGGCCATGACCTGCTCGTTCGTGCCCATGTCGGGGCCCATCACGTCAGTGCGCTGGCCGATGAAAGGGATCATTTCCTGCATGTAGCGGCGGCTGAGCGATTCGAGTTCGCGCGGACTGAGGGTGCGCGGATCGACGGTGATGCCGCCCTTGGCGCCGCCGTAGGGCAAGCCGGTGAGCGCGCACTTCCAGCTCATCCAGATGGCCAGCGCGGTGACTTCGCCGAGCGAAACGCCGGGATGAAAACGCGTGCCGCCCTTGGTCGGGCCCATCGTCAGGTGATGCTGGACGCGGTAGCCCTGGAAGGTTTCGACGACGCCATTGTCGCGCCGGATGGGCAGCGTGACGATGACGGAACGCTTCGGGTGAAGCATGCGCGCGCGCATGGATTCATCGATGTTCAGATAATCGGCGATGAGCTGGAATTGCTCCGTGGCCATGGCGTAGGCGGGATCGGCGTAGATGTCCATTGAGGGAAGTTGAGAGCTGAGGGTTGAGGGTTGAGAGGATGACCGTGCGGCCAGGGAATGGGGCGCTCCGCGCCGGATGGGAATGACGGGCCGCGGAGCTGCGATCAAGGCGGAAACGCGGGGGACTCTCAACCCTCAACTCTCAACTCTCAACCTCTTCAGGATTTGAAGTCGCGCGCGGAGAAGACGACGAGTCCGACGACGAGGAAAGTGGCGTTCAGCCCCGCGAGGTAAGCGTAGTCTTCGACCATCTGGAACCACGGCACCGGCTGGCGGAAGACGTTCAGCCAGGTGTTCATGTGCGTGGTCATCATCCACGGGCGATAGGTCTCGAAATACGGGACGAGGTGGAGGATCCAATCGACGAAGAAGACGGTGATCGCGCCGATCGTCGCGGCCGCGGGCTTGACGTTCCAGCAGGAGAGTTGGAACGCAAATGTGGAGATCGAAAGCAGGCTGAGCGCGAGGCACGGCAGCGCGGCAAGGTAGCGGCGGAGACCGTCGGAGAAGTCGAAGAAGGTGACGAGCCGCTCCTCGGGAATCATCAGGAAAAGGCCGCCGGTGCCGCGGACGAGCATCGCCGCGGCGAGCGCGGAGAGGCCGATGAAAAGGACGAGCGTGAAGGTGTAGATGACGCTCGTCGCGTATTTCACCAGCAACACGCGGAACCGCGACACCGGCCGGCAGAGCGTCATGCGCATCGTGCCGTCCTCGACTTCCTTGGCGATGAGATCGCCGCCAACCAGCCCCAGATAAAGGCCGCCGAGGAGGAAGACGGTCGTCGTGACCATGATCATCGCCACAGTCAGCCCGGAGAAGTAGAGCTCGAACGCGCCGCCGCTCTGCTCGATCATCCGCTCCATCCAGCGCTGTCCGCGCGGGAGTTGCCAGAGGACGAGGATCAGAATTTCGACCGCGAGGAAAACGCCAAAACCGAGGTAGGTGCGTTTGCGGGCGAAGAGCTTCCACAGCTCGCCGCGGAGTTGGAGGAGAAAGAGGCTCATGGCAGCACGCCCTCTTCTTCACGGTCATTCTGAGCGGAGGGTAACGGAGTCGAAGAACCTCGTCGCGGCACGAGCGACACGTCCGAAGTTTCGACGGAGTTCTTCGACTGCGTTTCGTCCCGCCTTCGCCCGCACGGAACTCCGCTCAGAATGACCGTGGGGTTGGTTATCATGAATGTCGCGTGGCGCTGTCGTTCGTGATCGAAAGATAAAGCTCCTCGAGGTTGCGCCGTTGCGGCTCGACCGCGCTGACCCGCACTCCTCCTTGCACCAGCGCAGCGACGAGATCGGCGACGGCGATGTCGTCCCCGAGCGTGATGACACCGGGTTCCACGATCGCCACATCCTCCATCGCACCGAGCAACACCGCCGCCTTCTCCCACGCATCGACCTCAAACCGCACCCGCCGACGATCCGCCGCCATGTCCGCCCAACGCCCGTCGAACACCTTGCGGCCTTGATTCAGGATGACGACGTGATCACAGAGCTGCTCCACCTCGACGAGCAGGTGCGAGCAAAAGACCACCGTGATGCCACGC